>CAZHEA010000023.1:0-1176 GCA_964531165.1 uncultured Thiotrichaceae bacterium | reverse complement strand
ATAAGCACCTACAAATCCCTGGATTTTTACAGCCCAAATACCAATATGGAGCAGGCAAGCTTTAAAGTCATCGAAGACTTTATGAGTTACTTTAAAATCGAGTTATCCGCCAAATCCAAACAACAGCTAAGTGAAGCAGAGTCTACAGTTTGATCAAATGAGAAATTACTTATCGCTAGTTTCGGTATTTAATTGAGCACAATTGCATGCAGCTAAAGAAAAGGCATTCAAATGCTATTGTACGATGGACACATCGTTCACCTGTCATCAAAAATGCTTCCTGGTATGAGATATTATTGTTTAAAACCAGGCTGCAATTTCTCAATCCTAAAGCCACATTTAAACTGCCAGCCAACCTTGATGGAAAGCAGATTGATAAGCGACCATTTATAAATACGCTATCCCGAGAAACTTACTATACCGGTGATGATGCCGGGCGTTATTTACAGAGCATTTACAGCACCGCCTGGGGTTACTATTCAATGCGTTTATTTAGCAAACCATTGGCAACATTGAAACTAGAACTAAGTTGCATTGCGGTTATTGACTCAGACATTAAAAGCTACCCCGATTTAAATGAACCCGCTGTTGGAATTGAGTGGTTAAAGAGCAGTTTTAATCGTCTTCAAGTATTTATGAATGAAATCAGTTTCACTCAACTCGACAATGGAAGTATGCGTGCGGATTTACGTTCAACTGAAATTGCACAAGCAATGGCTAATCAAATGAACCTGCAGCCTGAGCAAATTACTATAGCTAGTCAAGTTGCTTATAAAGCACAAACCTTTTCCAATCAGGTAGAGTTTTATATCCCGTTTACTAGTGCTGATATGCTGCAGTTTTCATTTACACTTTTGATTAGCCCGGCCGCATCTGAAACTCAGAAAATGGAACTTAAACAACATGCAGATGAGTATATTAAGCAAATTATAAATTCCGTTATTCTTGAGTATCCGAATAAACGATTGTCTGGCTTTAGAGGGAAAGTCAAATCCATCTAAGCCATTGAATTAGTCCGGGGTCGGAGTCATGCGCAATAGTATCTCGCAGGAAACAGAGGTTGATACGCGCATGACTCCGACCCCTTGTGGATTAAGCTAGAGGGGCACAAAAAACACCTAGTAAAAACCCTATAAAAACTGCATTTTGTCACGAATAGATAGCAGTTTGTCACGT
>CAZHEA010000022.1:0-46584 GCA_964531165.1 uncultured Thiotrichaceae bacterium | reverse complement strand
GGTGCAGATTCACTAGATACTGTTGAACTGGTAATGGCATTAGAAGAAGAATTTGAATGTGAAATTCCTGATGAAGAAGCTGAAAAAATTACAACAGTTCAGCAGGCACTGGATTACGTTAACGCTAACAGTTAATCAAATCCAATAAAAAATGGGCAGGCATAGTGCCTGCCTTTTTTTTTGTTTCTGGCTTTTGTTTCTTATACATATTTATTACAAGCCGGAACACAGCTAAATATTCAATTAACACTCTGGAGAATACTCTTGGCTAAACGTCGCGTAGTCGTTACCGGTTTAGGTATCGTTTCACCTGTAGGCAATAATCTTAAATCGTCATGGGATAATATTCTTGCAGGTAAAAGTGGTATTTCATTAATTACTGAGTTTGATACAACCAACCAGGCAGTTAAATTTGCCGGTACCGTAAAAGACTTTGATGCCTCCGAGTATATTCCCAAAAAAGACCTGAAAAAAATGGATACCTTTATCCATTATGGCATTGCTGCATCCGATGAAGCGATTAAAGATTCTGGAATTGAAATCACCGAAGAAAATGCTGAGCGCATAGGCGTTGCAGTAGGTTCAGGTATTGGTGGTTTACCGATGATTGAAAAAAATAAAGATGCTATGGAAAAGGGTGGCCCGCGAAGAATTTCACCTTTTTTAATTCCCGGATCAATCATTAATATGATTTCAGGAAACCTGTCGATTAAGTATGGTATTAAAGGCCCTAATATCGCATTAGTAACTGCCTGCACAACGGGTACCCATAGCATTGGTATGGCCGCACGTATGATTGCTTATGGTGACGCGGATGTGATGGTTGCCGGTGGTGCAGAAAAAGCCTGCTCACCTTTGGGTATTGGTGGCTTTGCTGCAGCACGTGCGTTATCACGTAACAATGATAACTATGCTGAAGCCAGTCGTCCCTGGGACAAAGACCGTGATGGTTTTGTGCTGGGTGATGGTGCGGGTGTTTTAATTTTAGAAGAGTATGAACACGCTAAAGCTCGCGGTGCAAAAATCTATTGCGAAATGGCGGGCTTCGGTATGAGTGGCGATGCTTTTCATATGACCAGCCCGTCAAAAGGCGGAGAGGGTGCGGCGCGTTGCATGGTCAATGCAGTTAAAGATGCGGGCCTGAACCTGACCGATGTGGATTTTATTAATGCCCACGGTACCTCAACCCCTGCGGGAGATGTAGCGGAAACCATGGCGATGAAAGTCGCATTTGGTGAGCATGCTAAATCGCTGGCGGTAACCTCTACTAAATCAATGACCGGCCACTTACTCGGTGCAGCAGGCGGAATTGAAGCGGTGTTCAGTGTGATGAGCCTGTATGATCAGGTGGCCTCTCCAACCATCAATTTAGATACGCCGGATCCGGACTGTGATCTGGATTATGTACCGAATACTGCACGTGATATGAAGATGGATGTAGTACTGTCTAATTCATTCGGGTTTGGTGGTACTAACGGTACGGTTTTATTTAAAAAGATTTAAAAACTAAAAACGCTTGTCCGCAAATAAACGCGAAAATACGCAAATAGTTACATTGTCATTTTCAGATGCTTCTACCGGGAAGTCTAGCGACTTTGAACACCTTATTAAGATACTGGATCCCCGATAGAAGCATTCGGAGATGACAGCTAAGTGTAATACTTTATGTCCAGTTCATTAATTACTTTGCAGCTGAAAAAACTCCCTGATTTACTCGCGCTTCACGCCAGTAATCCCGAACGCTATCCACATTTATTAACCAGTAATGCATCTACTATTAATGCTGAAAACAGTAATGATCTTGCGCGTTATGATGTTTTATTTGCCTGTCCCCAGCAAACCATAAAAAGTGATGGTGACGATTTTTTACAGCAATTAGACCATGCCTGGCAGGAAAATAAACACAGCATTGAAAAAACTGACTTACCTTTCAGTGGTGGCTGGTTTCTATATTTGGGTTATGAGTTAGCTCAGCAAATAGAAACCGGCTTGCATTTACCCGCTGCCGAAGATGGCTTGCCTACGGCATTTGCAACACGCTTTCCCTGTGCCATTATTATTGACTCACATGAGCAGCAGGCATATCTGGTTTGTGAATCGAAATTTAAACAATGTGCCGAACAGATAAAAGCCGATTTACTTTCGAACTTTTCAGTTAATCAGACTCGTCAACCCTTCAGTATAAATAATATTAAAGAAGATGATGAAGATTTATATTTAGAACAATTAAAAAAACTTCATCAATATATTATCGATGGCGATGTATTTCAGGTGAATTTATCCCGCAATTGGAAAACGCAGTTAGACTCATTGAATATTACTCACGCCAGCTTATACCATCAGCTCACTCAGTCGAATCCGGGGCCGTTTAATGCACTGGTAACGCTGGGTGATAAAGCCATTATCAGTTCATCACCGGAGCGATTAATTCAGGTGAAAGATGGCTGTCTGCAAACCCGCCCGATTGCCGGCACTCGGCCGCGCTCAACGGATAATATTGCCGACAGTGATTTATCAAAAGAATTGCTGGCACATCCCAAAGAACGCTCCGAGCATATTATGCTGATCGATTTAGAGCGCAATGATATGGGCCGGGTGTGTAAACCCGGTAGCATTGAAGTGAATGAGTTAATGGTGCTGGAAAGCTATCAGCATGTGCATCATATCGTTTCAAATGTACGTGGCCGTCTGCGTGACGATGTAACGCCGGGGCAGTTAATTGCAGCGGTTTTTCCCGGCGGCACCATTACCGGTTGTCCGAAGGTGCGTTGCATGGAAATACTGGCGGAGCTAGAGCAGACTGGGCGCGGAGCTTACACCGGGTCACTTGGCTATTTAAATCACGACGGTAGTATGGATTTAAATATTCTGATTAGAACCATCACCCGTAATGCAAATAAGCTGCAATTTCGAGCGGGTGGTGGCATAGTAGTTGACTCAAATCCGCACAACGAATTAAATGAAACGCGGGCGAAAGCGAAGGGATTATTGCATGCACTACAGGCAGGGAATCAATGAGCAGCATACTGATTAATGGATTAGAGCAAACCACCATCGATGTGAAGGACCGGGGTTTTCAGTATGGCGATGGCATATTTGAAACTATCGCCTGGAAAAATAATAAGCTGCAGTTCTGGGATGCGCATTTAGCACGTATGCAAAATGCCTGTGAACGTTTGCACTTAAATAGTGTGGATGAAGCGCTCTGGCTATCGGATATTAAAGCGCTACAGCTGAGTAACGATGCGGTAGTAAAACTGATGATTAGTCGCGGTGTGTCGGGCAGAGGTTATGTCTATACTGAAGGTGATAGTGTTACCCGCGTCACAGTAACCTATCCCATGCCCGATTACCCTCAGGGCAACTCGCAGGGCGTGAAGACGGTTTTGTGTAAAACCCCCGTGTCGATTAACCCGGTGTTGGCAGGCATCAAGCATTTAAATCGGCTGGATAATGTACTGGCCCGTAATGAATGGCAAGATAGTAATATCGCGGAAGGTTTTATGTTTGATCATAACGAACATATTATTGAAGGTACTATGAGTAATGTGTTTTGTGTGCTGGGTGATGAGCTATATACACCCGCGCTAGACTTATGTGGTGTGGCGGGTGTGATGCGGCAACAGGTGATTGAGGTTGCCCGTACATTAAAGCTACCGGTAAATATTGTAGATATCAGCAAACAGAATTTTTTGCAGATGGACGGGGTGTTTATTACCAATAGTCTGATTGGTATCTGGCCGGTGGCGGAGTTGGAGTCTGTGAAATTTCAGTCGAATAAGTTGATTGAGCGATTACAAAATGAGCTGGCGAAGTTCTGTTGAAATCGCAGATTGATTTAAACGATATTAATATTAAATTATCAAAACTGAAAAATACTTTGAGTATTTAAGAGGGTATAAAAGAAAACGCGAACAAACTAATATATATGCAAATTAACAGAAACTGAGTTTGTCTATATTGACGTTTTAGGGTTTAGCTTTTTAGTGTAAATGATTAGAAAAATATTTGGCCTTTGTCTTATTATCTCAGCCGCTGTCGCAGTTGATTTTTACTTGTTTTTAAATAAACCGTTAGGCGTGTCTGCCGACGAAATTTATAATTTTAAACCCGGTACCAGTGTGTCTGCATTGGCTTATGATTTAGAAAACAAAAAAATCATTTCTAATCGCATGTATTTTTCAGTGTGGGCCAGAGTCACTGGCAGTGCACGCAAGCTTAAGGCCGGTGAGTATCTACTCAGTCCTGATTTAACTACGTTACAATTATTTGGATTGTTACAAAAAGGCAAAGTTCGTTTATATAGCTTAACATTGATCGAAGGCTTAACTTTTAAACAGATGATGAAGTTGGTGAATCAGTCCGAGGTATTAAGTCATCATTTGCTGGAAATGAATAACCAACAGATTATGCAGAAGATAGGTCATGCGGGTGAGCACCCTGAGGGGCGTTTCTTTCCTGATACATACCGCTTCCCTAAAGGCCTGAGTGATATAGACTTATTAAAAAAAGCCTATAATGAAATGCAAAAACGTCTGCATGTTGTGTGGCAGAAACGTTATAAAAATTTGCCATTAAAAACACCTTATGAAGCGTTAACCCTGGCATCGATTGTGGAAAAAGAAAGCGCCATAGCTGAAGAGCGTAGCCGCATTGCCGGTGTATTTATCAACCGCCTGCGCAAAGGCATGCGCTTGCAAACCGACCCGACCGTTATTTACGGTATTGGTGATAAATACAAAGGCAATATTCGTTATCGGCATTTACGCACCGATACGCCGTATAATACTTATACCCGAAAAGGTTTGCCGCCAACGCCTATTGCAATGCCTGGGCAGGGTGCGCTGGATGCGGTAAGTCATCCTGATACTACGGAGTATTTATATTTTGTTGCTATGTCTGATAAGTCCGGGCGACATATTTTTTCCACTAATCTCAAAGATCACGAGCAGGCAGTGGATACCCATCAACGTAAACGTAAGAAGAAATCGAGATAATGATTAAGCCCTTATTTATCACGCTGGAAGGCTGTGAAGGTGTTGGCAAAACGTCAAACATGGAGTTTATTAAAACGTTGCTACAGGCGAGTAACAAAACGTTTGTTGAAACCCGTGAACCGGGTGGTACGCCGCTAGGTGAGGCTTTACGTGCTATGTTGCTGGGTGAAGACTTTAATGGCATGGCAGACGATACAGAGCTGATGTTGATGTTTGCCTCCCGTGCCGAGCATGTGGCGCAGGTTATTAAGCCGGCACTGGCCAGAGGGCAATGGGTGTTGTGTGATCGCTTTACCGACGCGACCTATGCCTATCAGGGAGGTGGCAGGCAGCTTGATATGCAACGAATTGCCGGTCTGGAGAGCTGGGTGCTGGGTGAGTTGCGCCCGCATTTAACCCTGCTGCTGGATGCGCCGATTGCTGTTGGACGTGAGCGTGCGGGCAAGCGCAGTGCTCCGGATCGGTTTGAGCAGGAGCTTGACGGCTTCTTTAACCGGGTACGAGAGGCGTATCTGGCAAGAGCTAATGCCGAGCCGCATCGAATCAAAGTGATTGATGCAGCGGGTGATCTGGCGTCGGTTCAGCAGCAGATAAGCACTATAATCGAGCCTTTATTACGTTAATATGGACTATTAAGATAACCTTAATAATAACAATCTATAATTTATGCTGTGAATATAAGTTTAAATATCAATAAAGCGCTTTCGATTAAGTTACTGGTCATTTACATGGTCAGTGCATTGCTTTTTCTATCGTCTATTGAATTGCATATTCACACCCATGAGGCCGCTGCATCTGCGGATCATGGTTCAGCAGTTTCTATTACCTCTATCGCGGATGACTTTTCTAGCGAGTTTTCTGCACAGGAATCAGCAAGTGAAATAGAAGTCAGCCCTGATGGTATGCTGCATGCACACCAGAATATTCCTAACTTTCTGTTATTTTTAATATTGCTGGTTTTTGTTATAGCGATATTTGTACCGGTTTCGATATCTCGAATCCGTAAAACCCACTGTCGAATTGAGCTGCCCTTTTATGGGACTCCGGCTCTGCGTGCACCTCCTCAAAACGCCTGAAGCATTATTTTCTTAACAGCTTAGTCTGTTAGCTCTCTTGTGTTGCGGTATTACCAATCACATTGAGTTTATTAAAATATTTTCTGGAGTTTTACAATGAATATAAAATTCATTATTGCCTGTTTATCAATGTTGATATCATTGATTGTTCCGCCGCTTGTTTATGCCCGGCACTGGACTTTACAAAACAGCATTTCGCAGGCTATGTCTGCTTCCCCTGAGTTAAAAAAGTCATCGGCTGAGATTGGTGCACGTAATGCTGATTTACAATTATCGGAAATGTGGCCGGATCCAAGCATTAGCCTGAAAGTCGACAATCAGGTGGGGCTGGATAAAGGTACAGGTGACTATGCTTTTTCAGAACTCAGCATCAGTCAGGATATTCCACTTTCGCGTATTAAATATCAGAAATCAGTTGCTCAGGCTCAGTTGAACGCGGCAGTATATTCAAAGACAAACGCGGCATTGAAGTTACAAAGCCGGGTCGAAAAAGTTTTTTACCAACTGCAGCTGGCAAGTGCCATTCATGATTTGTCGGTACAACGAGTTGAGCTGGCAGATAAATTTAATACACCTGAGACTAAGCATAATTCGGCGAGTGTTGTGCGCTATCTAACGCCGTTGGAAAAAATGCGACTCAGCATTATTCGTGAAAAAGCACATCAGGCCGAAGCGGCGGCAGAAGGGAAATTGCGTGAAACATTAACAAAATTTTACAAACTGCTGGTTATTGAAACGGATAAAGAATTGACGGTACCGGAATTATTGCCGGTTGATAATATACCGATTTTAGGTGAGCTGAGTGAATTGCAAGTTAGCCATCCTTTGTTATCAACACAACAACAGTTATTACAGGCAGCAATTAATGATATTGATGTGGCGCGTAGTTCGGTGACAAAAGATCCGTCTATCAGTGTCAATCGTTTGCGGGAGAACTTCTCCACTGGTGTTGAAAGTGTTTATGGCATTATGCTGAATATCGAAATACCTATTCATGATCGTAAAAGTACAGCGGTGAGCAAGGCGCGATATACCGCCAGTCAGCAGCGTATTGAGCTGGGTAATTTAAAACGTGTTCTGCAAATGAACTTGCAACGCAGTTATATGCATTTAAATCATGTAACGGTACAGGCGTTGGAATATAAACAGAAAGTACTGGTACCGGCGGCTAAAATTTTAGAGTTAAGCAAGCAGGGGTTTATTAGTGGTGAGTTGAATATTTTATCGTTAATCGATGCTAATAATACGTATTTTGAATCACATATGCAGTATCTGGACTTGATTTTTCAGTCAAGAATAGAGCTGGCAGAAATAAACTTATATACTGGCAATTTTGTTTTAGACGGCAGTATGCAGACAACGGGAGTGCAGTAAAATGATTGCAGCAATTTTACGATTTTCCCTGATTCAGCGTTTAATGGTTGTGTTAATTATGCTGGCCATTTCAGCTGCCGGTATCTGGTCGTTTAAGAATTTACCGATTGACGCATTTCCGGATATCTCATCACCACAGGTGCAAATTATTATAAAAGCACCCGGCATGTCGCCAACCGAAGTTGAACAACGGATAACGTTCCCCGTTGAAACAGAAATGCAGGGCATACCCGGACAGAAAGTTTTACGTTCAACAACTAAATACGCCCTGAGTGTTATTGTTGTAGATTTTGAAGATGATGTTGATATCTATCATGCACGAAACCTGGTGAATGAAAGATTAAACCAGGTTTGGGCAGCTCTGCCCGATGGTGTTGAAGGTGGCCTTGCACCAATTACAACGCCATTAGGTGAAATATTTATGTACCGGATTATCGGTGATAAATATACCAATCAGGAATTACGTACGTTACAGGACTGGGTGATTCGTCCCCATCTCAGACAGGTAGATGGTGTGGCGGATGTGAACTCACTGGGTGGTGAAGTTCGTAATTACGAAGTAGTCATTAAGCCTCAGGCGCTGGTAAAACATGGCATTAGTATGGATGAAGTGGAGCGTGCACTGCAACGTAATAATCGCAATGCAGGCGGCGATAGAATTAACAGAAAGGATAAAGTTTTACTGGTGCGTACCCTCGGTAAGTTGCACGGTATAGATGATATAAAAAACATTAGTATTCGAACCCGTTATGGTGTGCCTTTACGGATTCGTGATGTAGCCAATGTAGGCAATGGCAGCATGACTCGATATGGCGGTGTAACCGCCAATGGAGAAGGCGAGGCGGTAACCGGACTGGTATTGTTGCGTAAAGGAGCGAATAGTTTAAAAGCCGTTGAAAATACTAAAGTTGCATTGCAAAAATTAAAAACAATTTTACCTGAAGGTGTACGTATCGAGTCTTTTTATGACCGCACCGAACTTATTACCAAGGCGGTGTGGACGGTAGAAAAAGCACTGGGTGAAGCGGTAATTCTGGTATTCATTGTATTAATTATAATGCTCGGAGACTTTCGTAGCGCATTAACTGTGGCCATGATATTACCCTTATCAGTACTGTTTACTTTTATTATGATGAAAGTGTTCGGGGTTTCTGCAAATTTGATGTCATTGGGTGGTCTTGCCATTGCCATTGGTATACTGGTAGATGCGGCGGTGGTGGTTGTAGAAAATATTCATACCCAGTTTAGTAAAGGCTCGCATGGGTTGAATAAACTGCATCTGGTATATCGTGCAGTGCTGGAAGTTTCAGCACCGGTTATTTCCGGCATACTTATTATCGTTGCGGTGTTTTTACCGCTGTTTAGTCTTACCGGGTTAGAGGGCAAAATGTTTACGCCGCTGGCGATTACCATTAGCTTTGCACTAATTGGCTCACTGATTCTGTCATTAACTGTTATTCCTGTACTCGCCAGTTTTTTTATGAAAGTTCACGAAACGGCAGATGGTACGAATCATGAAATCAAAGATGGTTATTTAATCCGCGCATTAAAATTTATCTACCTGCCGGTTATGAACTGGGCATTGGTATATAAAAAAATATCGGTCGGAATTGCTATAATCGCGTTAATTGCAACCGCACCTTTGTTTGGGGAAATTGGTAAAGAATTTATGCCAACCATGGATGAAGGCAGTACGGTGATAATGATAGAAAAAGACCCAAGCATAACGCTGGAAAAATCATTGGAGGCAGATGCCGCTATTCAAAAAGCGATGATGGAGCTTCCACAGGTTAGCGGGGTGACTTCACGTACTGGTGCTGATGAGTTACGTATGGATCCAATGGGCTTAAATCAAACGGATAATTTTCTCATAACCACACCAAGAGAAGACTGGGATATATCATTGCATGAATTTCATAATAATTTGCGCGAAAAGCTATCACCGTTTAAAGATGTGGATATAGCATTTAGTCAGCCGATTGATATGCGGGTATCTGAAATGTTAACCGGTGTGCGCTCAGCGATGGCAATTAAACTTTATGGTGATGATCTTGCTGTATTGAATACGAAAGCTATTGAGATTGAGGCGTTATTAAATAACATCGAAGGTGCGGTTGATATTTTTAAAACTAATATTGCCGGACAGAAATATCTGCAGATTGATATTAATCAGAAGGCCATTTCACGCTACGGAATTAATGTTGAAGATATTAATGCGCTGATCGAAGCGGCGGTGGGAGGCAAAGTAGTAACTGAAGTGCTGGAAAACAACCGGCCAGTTAATGTGCAGGTTCGTTATAGTGAAAACAATCGAAACTCGGTTAGTGCGCTGAATAAAATGTTAATCAGTACTGCAAACGGAAATAAAATTGCATTAAGACAGCTGGCTAAAATATCGGTTGTTGATGGGCCGATTCAGATCATCCGTGAATCAGCTAAGCGCCTGATTGTTATACAGTCAAATGTTGAGAATCGTGATGTGGTGACTTTTGTTGATGAGGTACAGCAACGTATTCAGAAAGATATAAAGCTACCAACCGGCTATTACATAAGTATCGGCGGGCAATTTGAAAATCAGCAACGAGCGGCAAATACGCTTACCCGGGTTGTTCCGATTACAATTGTGCTGATATTTATTATGTTATTTATTACCTTCAAGTCTATGTTACAGGCGGGCCTGATTCTACTAAATATTCCGTTTGCCATGATTGGTGGAATTATCAGCTTATATGTGTCGGGCTTGTATCTATCGGTGCCCGCATCGGTGGGATTCATTACCCTGTTCGGTGTAGCCGTTTTAAATGGGGTGGTAATGGTAAGTTACTTTAATCAGTTACGCTTAAGCGGCATGAACCTAATTGATGCGGTAAAGCAGGGTGCAGAAAGACGTTTACGTCCGGTATTGATGACTGCATTGATTGCAAGCTTTGGTTTATTGCCATTGCTTACTGCAACCGGTCCGGGTTCTGAGTTACAGCAGCCACTCGCAGTGGTGGTAATTGGTGGCTTGTTCACCTCTACTTTATTAACATTAATTCTGCTTCCGACTTTGTATTTGTGGATGGAGCAAAAACTTGAACATTCAGTGGGGGTGAAATGATGAAAAAGTTTTCAATGGTTGTACATCAGTCTTTACAGCAGGCATTGGCTGATTATTTGCGTAGCCAGAGTCTTGAAACTTTTATGTTCAGTCATCTTGAGGAGCATAGTTCACATGTTGGCAAAGATAATTTTCTGTCGGCCAGAGATAAAGTGGTGGGGTACGTTCCGCAGGTTAGAGTCGACGTTATTCTTAGTGCGGATGAAATAAAGCAGCTGTTGTCTAATGTCCGTGATTCGAACTGTTCATTTAAAGGTAAAGGAATCTACTGGATTACCGATATAGATGAATTCGGCAGGTTGTAGTTAACAAACAAAGTTAGAAGGCAGGCAATGCCAGGCAGGCTCATAGCATGGATGCTTATTGTAGATTTAATATTCTGATTAGCAGGTTTTTGAATGAAGTTGGTATCCGTATTCAATATTTTTTTATGGTTTCTGCTAAGCAGTTATCAGACTGTTTCAGCTGACTCTATACAGTCAGACATAAAGACTCGATCTTTAGTCGCTATCGATCTTTCAAGTGATAAGAACGAGCCGATAGGAAAATATCTGTCTTATTTTAAGGAGCGTTCAGACCCGTTACGGTTAAATCAGGCGATTGATGTTTTTTCTAGTGGAGAGTTTTCCCGCTCAAATTCAAAAACGATTAATTTTGGAATTGGTTCGAAACCAGTCTGGCTGCATTTTGAAGTTCAGAACAGGCAACAGATTAAGGTATTGCAACGGCTGTCTATCGAGACCTCCTGGCTGGACAAAATCGATTTATATTTTGTTTCAGCGGGGCATCAGCCAGTGGTATTTAAAGCCGGTGATGCCAGCATATTTTCAGCACGTACAATTAAAGACCGTTTTTTTCAATTTGATTATAATTTTTCGCCTGGAAACACCTCAGTTTATATTCGCGCACAAACACCTGACCCGCTGGTGATCTCTATTTATTTAAATAGTATCGATACAACCTATTCAAGACGTTCAACGGATAGCTATAGTTACGGGTTTTTATACGGTGGAATATCTGTGTTGATGGCGTATAACCTGATGCTGTTCTTTAGTCTAAGAAATTATAAGTATTTGCTGTATTCACTGTATCTCGCATTTTTTATGCTGACTAATTTATCATACACCGGACATGCCTATAAATATCTCTGGCCCGGGTCATCACACTGGCAGTTATGGTCAAATCCGGTATTAATGATATTGTATTCAGTGACGGGTTTAATGTTTGCCGTGCGTTTTTTGTATTTAAAAAAGTATTCACCGAAACTATATGATGCAGTTATTAAACTCTGTATATCGGTGGTTTTATTATTGTTACTGTCAGTTTTGACGTCTAATCATTTAGCTGCCCTGTATATCGCCTTTTCATTTATTCTGGTGTTTGCAATAACGATGCCATTGCTGGGTGTTGCTTCACTGAAGACGGGCAGTAAATCAGCTAAATATTTCCTTATGGCTTCCGTGATACATGCAGTGGCAGCTGCAATTACTGCAATGGTTGTATGGGGCCTGGTTCCCTATAGTGTGTTGGGTTATCGCGCCATTGATATAGGAATGATGCTGGATGCTATTTTACTGGCAATGGCTCTTGCGTATCAGTTTCGCACCGTTCGAGAGGAAAAGTTACTGGCTGAAAAGCTGTCACAAATTGATCCTTTAACGCAGTTAAATAATCGTCGTGCTTTTCATAAGTTTGTTACTTCTATGTGGAGTAACAGTGTGCGCTATCAGCATCATGCATCAGTTATTATTGTTGATATTGATCATTTTAAACGGATCAATGATACCTATGGTCATGCGCAAGGTGATGATGTTTTAATTGAAGTTGCCAATACACTCAGTAAAGGTATTCGCAATGGAGATATTCTCGCGCGTTGGGGTGGTGAGGAATTTATCGTTTTTCTACCAGATACAAAAAGTGCTGATGCGACCTTGCTTGCGCAACGTTTCTGTGGCGATATTGAAAGCCTGCAGGTAAAGGTTGCAACAGAAACTATTTCATTAACCGTCAGTGCCGGTGTTGCTGATAATGAATATAGTTCTGAATCACTGGATAAAATGATATCGCATGCAGATAAAAACTTATATCTGGCAAAGAAGCAGGGGCGTAACAGGGTTGTGTCTACTGTTTAGTCTGAGCAGCTGGTTTTTATGTGTACAATAATGAGTGATTGTTTTCTGAGTGTGCTAAAAGTCACGTATTGTTCAAAGCTGAAGACTATATACTGCAGAGTGGATAGAGACTGAATAGTGCTTTTTAAAAGCCAGTGATTCGGATTTTCAATCTTAAAAAATATATATTTATTGCGCTGGAATATTCAAGGTGCGAGTTCGTCGGCTGATGCTTGATCTTATCTCTAAATCATCTACTATTCTATAGATATGATAAATTCTTCCCCCCCTGCAGTGAGGTGCTGTTATGACTGCCCGCTTTGAAAAAAATCAACCAGAAAATTTTGTTATTCGAATTATTTTATTTTGTCTGCTAGCTTATATGCCACAACTGAGCTTTGCATCAGAAAAACCAACCATTCGGTTTGGCGTGTTATCGATTGCCCAGCCATCGCGTATTTTTGCCAAATGGCAGCCATTTGCGAATTATATGAGTCAGGAACTTAATCAGCCTGTCGAAATTGTTGTGCCCCGCGGCTTTGGGAAGATGAAAAAAGCGATTGCTAATGGTGACGTTGATTTCTTTTATATAAACTCCCATGTGTTTTATCGTCTCAAGCAGGAAGGTAAAGCGATAGCTGTTGTACAAATGCTGAATATAGCAAATCAGGTTACCAGTCGCAGCGAGGTATTTGTAAAACGTGACAGTGGCATTAAAACGGTTGCCGATCTTAAGGGTAAGAGTATTGCTTATATTAGCCCTATGGGGGCGGGTGGATATCTGGCACCGCGAGCATATTTGTATAAGGAGGGTTTAAAAAGCGGCATTGACAGTAAAGAGGTATTTACTAAAAACTTATCCAATTCAATTCATGGTGTGTTGTTAGGTGACTATGATGCTGCAACCATGTGTGGAGTAAATTATAAACTGATGAGCCGCAAGGTCGAAACCGGTGAGTTGAAAGTGATAGCAGCCAGTGATCCTTATCCTGAGAATTTAATTGGCGCCCGTACCACTTTGCCCACTGATGTGATTAATCAGTTTCGTAGCTTGCTGTTAGATCTGCCGGAAAATCCTGAGGGAGTTGAGCTGCTTGATTCTATGCAGAGTATGAAAATTAAGGCCTTTGTAAAATATGATGATAAAGTCGAAGAGCTAACTAAACAGCTAATTAAAACAAGTCACATATAATCGTTACGCCTTCAGCAGATTATACATAACTGATGATGGGTCTTTGTATGTGTATTAATCCACATCTTGTTATTATATCGATGGTGTTATATGGTTTGCCTGAAAAATTAATATTATTTGAACTGCTTTTATGAATATGGGTATCTTTTATCGTTTACTTTTAAGTTTGACATTGCTTTTTATGATAAGCACAGGCTTTATGGCCTATAACTTAATTAATGAAGCTGAAACTACCTATGAGAATGCGCGTTTACATCAGGTGCATACAATGGCACAGGGATTAGCAGAAGCCAGTCTTGACGCGCTGGTCGTTAATGATTATGAGTTAATTGAAGGCTGGCTCAAAGCCACAACTGTTATTGACGATTTTGCTTATGCGTATTTAAGTAAAGCCAATGGTTTGATTATTTCACATACTGATATTGACCTGGTTGCTAAACAGGGTGAAAAATTAGGTGAAATAACGGAACCTGTTGAAAAAAATATTTCATATTTAAAACGACCGGTACGTGAGGTCGTTCACGCCGCCTATTTGGGCAATAAACATCTGGCCAATGCTCATCTGGCTTATTTTACGGATACAAAATCTTTTTATTCCCAGTCAACTATTGCGCGTGTTGCCGTGCTGCTTGTGATTACCTTGTTTGTTTTGTCACTGGTTAGTTTTTTTATTCTGCGTTGGGTTTTAAAGCCGGTTGAAGAATTGGCTGATGCGATGAACAAAGTGACTCGAAATAAAGACTATAGCCATCGGGTGAGCCAAGGCAGAAAAGATGAAATCGGCTTGCTGGTGAATTCGTTCAATACTATGCTTGAGCAAATTCAGCAACGCGATAGTGAGTTGCTGACTGAAAAAGAACTGGCTGAAAAGTCAGCAAATAAGGCAAAGGTTTTTGCTCATGAAATTTCACTGACTAATAATGAGCTGGAAAATGAAATATCTGAACGCATACGCATTGAATATGAACTTAAAGAGTTAAGTGAAACACTAGAGCAAAGAGTTAAGGAGCGCACCAGTAAACTTGAGGAGCTAAATAAAATAATCAGTGATGTGTCGCGTAGTGCCGGGATGGCTGAAATTGCGAATGGTGTTTTGCATAATGTAGGTAATGTACTAAATAGTGTTAATGTCTCATCATCAATTTTGCGTGAAAAAATTCGCAACTCAACGACTAAAAATTTATCCAGACTGGTAGATATGTTTGAGGAAAATAAAGGCCGTTTAGGCCAGTTTATAACGACAGATGATAAAGGTTCACAAGTTCCATTATTTCTAAAGCTCTTAGCAGAGCGTCAGATAGCACATGAGAGTGAGCTGGTTTCAGAGCTGGATTCGCTGGAAAAAAGTATTAATCATATTAAAAGTGTTATTTCTATGCAGCAATCCTATTCAGGTGATTTTGGTGTGCTGGAAAGTGTGATAATGATTGATTTGATTGAGGATGCATTAAAAATTAATATGGGTCATAAACATGACGCGAGCATTCAACTGGTTAAAAATCTGAGCGAAATCGTAAATTTACAAATTGACAGGCATAAAGTGCTACAGGTAGTCATTAATTTACTGAGCAATGCCAGACATGCTCTGGTTGACTCTGATGTTGTTGATAAAATTCTCATTATATTGATGTATGAAGAAAATAATGTGATTTATATCGTTGTTGAAGATAACGGCGTAGGCATTGCAGAAGGTGATATATCACAGCTCTTTAATTATGGCTTTACCAGACGCAAAAGTGGTCATGGCTTCGGCTTACACAATAGTGCACTAATTGCAGAGAGTATGGGTGGAAAAATTACGGTTGAAAGCGATGGTGAAGGTAAGGGTGCCAGATTTACATTTTATTTTAATAGGCCGGTGTAATGCGTATTTAATCTATTTTGAAGTAAATAAAAAAGCACCTGTATCAGGTGCTTTTTTATTGCTATGACAAAATGCTAAACGTTAACTGTCAGTCATCAGGTTGAGGCATCGGTAGACCGGCAAGTTTACATACTTCATGCGCGGGGTCAGATGGAAAGAGTTTATAAATATGCTTTTCATATTCTTTCTGATCATGAAAATTCTTGGTTTGTGACCCCAGTTCTCGCACCACTTTATGCATGGTCGGGGATACCTGATTTTCATCATAGTAATCTCTGAAATATAATATTAATTCCCAGTGATCATTGTATAAATCAAGGCCGTCAGTTTTGGCTACGGCTTCGGTATAGTCTTCACTCCAGTCATTGAGATTAGCTAAAAATCCCTGTTCATTGGTTTCGATATTTTTGCCGGCTACACTTAACATCATAATATTGGACTCCAGTTAGTCATATGCTCTTCAACATAAATGGGGGGGAGCTAAATGTTTCATCCATTAAGCTTACCTAAATAAGTATAGTAATTCCTGTCTGCTTTTACGGCGTGTGAGGTGAATTCGGATTAACGGTATAAACCATTAATTATTTGCGGATAATGCCTTTTAATTAAAGAGTTTTTTAATCGCTGTGTCCCGTTAATTTCGGGTATTCGTCATTCCCGAATGCGTGTGTCAGGAATCAGTGACAGTTTAATAGCTTGCTACATCAAGCCTATGATAAATTTTTCAAAAATTAATTGACGCTAGTGACATAATGTTAAAAGTTAACAGAACATTAGTGATTTTAAATGGCAGTTTTAGTAGCTAAAGAGTAAGATTTGTTTAGCGTTGAATGACCGATAAAGAGTAACTCAGATTTAGATGATATATACAGTATGATTTATACGTGGCAACAATCCCAGTGGCAAAAGCTGCAACAACAGCAGGCGGCAGATAAGCTGGCGCATGCCTTATTGATGACCGGTTCGCAGGGGCTGGGAAAGCGCCAGTTTGCTTTTCAGCTGGCACATAGCTTGTTGTGTCAGTCTGTAGATCAGCACGGTTTTGCCTGCGGGCAGTGTGCTGCCTGTAAGTTGATAGCGGTTGATACGCACCCCGATCTTTTTGTATTACAGGCCGAAGAGCCCGGAAAGGCGATTAAGGTTGATGATGTACGCCAGTTAAGTATAAAGCTCAATATGACCAGTCAGTATGGCGGCTATCAGGTGGCGATTATTGTCGATGCCGATGATATGAATATCAATGCCGCGAACAGTTTATTAAAGACCCTTGAAGAGCCTACAGATAATGCATTGTTAATTCTGGTCAGTTCAAACCCACAAAAACTGCCGATAACGGTACGTTCGCGCTGTCAGTCAATTGTGTTTAATATTCCCTCAACTGAGCAGGCTTTAAGCTGGCTACAGCAGCAAAATATTGAACCGGCGCAGAGCCTGCTGCAGCTTGCCCATGGTGCACCATTGCTGGCAGTTGATTTACAGCAGCAAGGTTTGCTGGAGCAGCATAGTCAATTGATAAGTGCATTGCTTAGTGTTGCTAATAACCAGCCGGTGATCGAGCAGGCGGAGCAGTTACATAAGCTGCCACAGACTTATCTTTTAAACTGGTTATTTGACTGGGTGCAGGATTTAATTAAACTGCATCAGTGCGGCGATTCGATTACATTGGTGCACAGTGCACAACAGGCTGAGTTAAAAAAATTGGTCGCACGTTCGAGTTTATCTGCGCTTTATGAATATCTGGAGTTGCTGATTAAAAATAAACAATTGCAATCTATTCCACTGAATGCACAAATGTTGTGGGAAGATTTGCTATTATCATGGTATAAAACGTTAAAAAGGGCATAACATGGCAGCAGCAGGCGGCGCTCCACGACAGGGTATACTTTCACTAACCATTAAAGATAAAGCAGCGCTTTATGCGGCATATATGCCATTTGTTTCTAATGGCGGGCTGTTTATTCCAACCAATAAATCTTATGGGCTGGGTGAAGAAGTGTTTATGTTGCTGACATTAATGGAAGATAAAGAGCGACTGCCGGTTGCAGGGAAAATTGTCTGGATTACACCGATGGGTGCTCAGGGCAATAAATCCACTGGTATTGGCGTGCAGTTCGGGCCGCAGGATAATGGTCAGACCCGCACTAAAATTGAAACCTATCTCGCCGGTGCACTGAAATCAGATCGTACCACTCACACTATGTAATGATGATTAGTTAAAGTACCGTACCCGATACGGTATGTGAACGAATGCTTGAAGACTGCTTATGTTTATAGATTCCCATTGTCACCTCGATCGCATCGATCTAAAAGATTTTAATAATAACTTCAGCGAACTGCTGGACACCATTCAGCAGGGCAAAGTTGAACGCATGCTGTGTGTGTCGATTAGCCTTGACGAATACCCGGCAATGAAAGCCCTGGTTGCCGGCCAGGATCATGTGGATATTTCGGTGGGGGTGCACCCCTGTGACACGCAGGACGACACGGTTAAACTGCAGCAGTTAATTGAGCTGGGCTCCGATCCCAAAGTCGTTGCTATTGGCGAAACCGGGCTGGATTACTATTACGCCAAAGACACCCGTGAGCAGCAGCTAGCCAGTTTTAAAGTGCACATGCAGGCTGCTAATACATTGCAAAAACCGGTGATAATTCATACCCGTGATGCTCGGCAGGATACCCTCGATATTCTTAAAGACTATGATGTGGCCAGCTGTGGAGGTGTCTTGCACTGTTTTACCGAAACTTGGGAGATGGTCCGGCAGGCATTGGATATGGGCATGTATATCTCATTTTCCGGCATTATCACTTTTCGCAACGCGGATGCGTTGCGGGAGGTGGCACGGCAGGTACCGGATGAGCGCTTTTTAATTGAAACTGACTCGCCTTATCTGGCCCCGGTGCCGCACCGGGGTAAGCAGAACCACCCCGGCTGGGTCGGGCATGTGGCGGAGTGTCTGGCTGAAGTACGTGGCTCTAGTCTGGCCGATATCGCCGAGCTGAGTAAGTGTAATTATTTACGCCTGTTCGGAGAATAACTTAAACGTATTTAAGCGTTTATTAATGTTATAATTTACGCTGATTTCACTAGACTGGTTTTATCCATGAAATACGACGTTACCCCACAAGATATCAAAAAAGCCCGCGTACCCCATGAAGTGTTTTTAACCAATTTAATATTCAACCATGTACTGGTGCTGGTGGCTATTTTAAGCGCTAGCTCGCTGACTCACCTGATTGTGGTTATTCCGATTTTTTCCTTTGTCAGTCTGGCATATCTATTCTGGGGCGCACATCGTGCCAAAACTCGCGCTAGCTGGTATGTAAATGGTCACTGGCAGATTGCCGCCAAGCGCAGTCGTTTCTTTGTGATTATGCTGACGGCAATGGGGAGTTTATTGTTGATTATTTATCTGGCGTCCGGCGGCGATATGAAGCCCCAGCACTGGGCCTTTGGCGGAGCGGTATTTTTGCCGGTGATGGTGAGTGTACTGGGTTTAATTATTTTTGAATCTGAATCGCTGCATCAGGCGAAATCGGCTGTATTGCCGGACTGGGTAAGTGAACGCTATCCGGAAAATGCGCTGACGCCGATTGAAGATCCTACATTTGTCACCCATGACGAATCAAAATCAACGCCGGTACAGGAGTAGCTATTCGGATGGGCAAGCATGTATTTTTGAGCGTTTTAGGGGCAACGATTCTGGCATTAGTGTTGGGGGTGTATTTATCCTCGCTAAAACAGCCGGCAAGCGATCATGCAGGGTTCCCCTGGGAGATTGAAATATTGCCTTCCGGGCAGAGCCGGGTGTTTAGTTTAACCCTGGGTAAAACAACTCTGCATGACGCACAACAAATTTTTAAAGAGATTGCAGAGGTCACATTATTCTCGGCACCGCAATCGGAGCCGGTCATCGAAGCCTTTTTTAGCGAAGTGAAAATCGGTGGATTGAAGTCAAAAATGGTGATGTCATTTCATCTGCCCGTTGATGAAATTCAGGCGATGTTCAATCGTGGCGCACGCATTGCCACCCTTGGCAGCGGCACGCGTAAAGTCACCCTGTCAGCAGATGATGCGGCCAAAGTTCGCCAGACTGCCATTACCTCGATTACCTATCTGCCATCGGTACATCTGGATGCAGCGTTAATCGAAAATCGATTTGGTAGCCCATCAGAAAAAATAGTGGATAGTAAAAGTGATGCGGTGCATTGGCTGTATCCGGACAAAGGTATCGACATTGCTCTGAGTGAAACCGATAAAGAAGTGATTCTTTATGTTCTGCCGGCAGATTTTGACAAAATTTTACAGCCGTTAAAAAACATTCAAAAATAGATAAGCGTATGGCGAGTGCATTATATATTTCAATATATATTCGCGATTCATTGGCCAGTACGGCATAATAATAAAAATTCATGCTTCAGATTATGGTTTTGATTTCACTCTTAATAAGAGCGTATAAAACTTAAAAATAAACATCGTCATTCCCGAATGCTTGTGTCGGGAATCTAGCGACTTTGCAGCACATAACCATCAGAACCCCAACCAATAAACCACAGGAACGCAAAACGTGAGCGCAAAAGATTCTATCCCTGATATCAACGTTGTAAAAACATATTTACTGCAGTTACAGAAAAATATCTGTGATGCGCTGACGCAAGAGGATGGAGGAAAAGCCTTTGCCGTTGATGAGTGGCAGCGTGAGCAGGGCGGGGGTGGGAAAAGTTGTGTGCTGGCAGACGGCAATGTATTTGAAAGTGCCGGTATTAATTTCTCCCATGTGTTTGGTGGTAAGTTACCCGCATCGGCCACTGCCCATCGCCCTGAACTTGCCGGGCGTTCATTTCAGGCAATGGGTGTGTCATTAGTGATTCATCCTAAAAATCCTTACATTCCCACTTCCCACGCAAACGTGCGATTTTTTATTGCAGAAAAAGACGGTGAAGATCCGGTGTGGTGGTTTGGCGGTGGGTTTGATTTAACCCCTTATTATGGCTTTGATGAAGATGCTAAACACTGGCATCAAATTTCCAAAGATGCCTGTGATCCGTTTGGTGAAGAAGTTTATCCAAAATATAAAAAATGGTGCGATGAATATTTTTATTTAAAGCATCGTGATGAACCCCGTGGCATTGGTGGTTTGTTTTTTGATGATTTAAATGAATGGGGCTTCGAAAAAAGTTTTGCGTTTATGCAAAGTGTTGGTGATCATTATATTAAAGCCTATCGCCCGATAGTACAAAAACGTAAAGCCATGGAGTACGGTGAGCGTGAACGGGATTTTCAGCTCTATCGTCGCGGGCGTTATGTCGAATTTAATTTAGTTTATGATCGTGGCACATTGTTTGGTTTGCAGTCCGGTGGACGTACTGAATCCATTTTAATGTCGATGCCACCGAATGTGCGCTGGCGTTATAACTGGCAGCCGGAAGCGGGCAGTGCGGAAGCTGAGCTGTATGAAAAATATTTGAAGCCGCAGGATTGGGTTTGAGTTTTAAAAGCAGGTTGTCCGCAAATGAATGTCTAACGTACTACAGCATGATTTAATTTTCGGTTTTATTTGCTGTATATTCGCGTTCATTTACGCACAATCTGCTTTTAATTTAAACTTTAATTAACGTATTCTGATCGGTATGATCAAAAATTGCTTCATTAATCGGAATCCACAACTGGGTATTTTCTTTATAGGTAAACTTCCCGTCCTGTAGATTCACGTCTAAAATATACTTTTTAGTTTTGTAGGTTTCATCTAAATACTGGTTCGATAAAATGCCATAAGTGACTGAACCCACTTCAGCTTCCAGATGAAAGCTTGTGCTGTTTTCTTCAGCGTCACCACCAGCATTAATGAGTACACCACGGGGTACCATAAAGCATCGCAGTACCTGTTTTCTGTCGTTATCCCATAACCAGTAGCCAACTTCTTCATGAAACGCATCCGTTTCACCTAAGCGCCATGCCGTCATTGAGTAGCGTAGGCCGTATAGCTTTTGTGGGCCGTTATTTACCGGGCCGACTGGTTCAAATATACAGCGTTCACGATATTTTGTTTCAGTCTCCTTGCTTTTGATCCTGGAAATGTCGATACCCTGATCACCTTCCCAGGTGCCGGCGAGTGCTGCCAGAGGGCCGAGGTTTTTAATGATGTCATCGCTCATATTTTTCTCCTGTGAGTAAATATTTTATTTCGTTATTTAATCAGTTTACTAACCATAGTTGAGACATCGCCTGATATCAATCAAATGGCCATGCAGAATAGGCATGAAAATGTTCTCTAATGTGGAGTTATCCTGATATATTTTAATTAAGTTAATATCCCGTTTACATTAGCTTGACCGCTGGATACGGAGACTATAGGCTAAATCAGATATTAAAATCTAACCCGTATATCAAAAACTTTATAAGTAGCGATAATGATGAAAACATTAATAAAACTGAACTTTATTTTTTTAGTACTAATAGCAAGCGTTACGGTGACGGCTGGTTCAGCACCTAAACTGATTTTGCAAATCACGGTAGATCAGCTACGTGGTGATTTACCGGATAAGTTTATGAAAAATATGGGTGAGGGTGGTTTTCGTTATCTGAAAAAAAACGGCCTGTGGTATGCCAATGCACATTACGGACACTCTAATACTGAAACCGTAGTCGGGCATACCACGTTGGCAACCGGTGCTGATCCGGCGGAACATGGCATGGTATCTAATGTCTGGTTTGATCGTGATAGTGGCAAGCTGGCTTATAATATAGAAGACTCGCGTTACTCTATTTTAAGTGCGGGTGCAGGGGTTGATAAAAGCAATGAGATAGATACGTCGCAAATGCTGGCATCTACTGACGGGCGTTCCCCGGCTAATATTATGGTGTCTGCGTTTAGTGATGAGCTAGCCATGAGTTCACATAACCAGGCAAAAATATTTGCAGTTTCAGTGAAAGATCGTGGTGCCGTTACTCTGGCGGGTCATGCGGGTAAGGCCTTTTGGTTTTCAAAAAAGGTGGGGGAGTTTATTACCAGTAATTATTATTATGAGGCGTACCCTGACTGGGTAAATGACTGGAATAGTAAACATAAAAACCGGTTATATGAGAATAAATCATGGACGTTACTTTACGATAAGTCGCGTTATATTTATGGCAATGATGATGACCAGAGCTGGGAGACGGACATTGCCGGGTTTGGGCGAACCTTTCCGCATGCATTCGGCTCTGCGGATAATAAATATTTCAACAGTTTTTTAACTTTTAGCCCCGCAGGTGATGAGCTGACATTGAGCTTTGCAAAAAGCATCATTGATGCTGAAAAACTTGGCGAGGATAATGTTACCGATTTTCTTGCGATCAGTTTTTCGTCAACAGATTATGTCGGCCATCTTTTCGGGCCATCGAGTCTGGAAGCGGAAGATAATATGCTGCGTCTTGACCGAACACTGGCCAGTTTGTTCGATTATGTGGATGAGCATGTAGGATTGGAAAATACATTAATTGTGTTGTCAGCTGATCACGGTGGCCCTGATGCGCCGGGCAGTATGCAGCTGGTTGGAATAGATGCGGGATATGTGCCTGCGGATAAACTGAATAAAACAAAGTTGCTCAGTGTGCTAAAACCAAAATTTGGTGCTGAAAAATCACTGATTAAATCTTTTTTTCCACCCTATGTCTATCTTGATCGAGAGTTGATTGAACGCAAGGGATTGCAGCTGGCAGAAGTTGAGCAGGCAGTTGCCAATGAAATTATGAAAATAAACGGCGTGGCTGCGGCTGTTTCCAGTTCGGCGATTCGTGAAAATCGATTGACGGATAGTTACCTTAACCGGGCGGCAACCCGTAATTACCATCGTCAGCGTTCCGGTGATATTTTAGTCATGTATAAACCGTTTTATTTTGTAAATGGTTTTGATGGTGAAATTGTGGCAGCCAACCATGGTGGCCCGTGGAAATATGACACCTTTGTACCGGTTGTTTTTGCCGGCTATAAAATTAAGGGGCAGCGTATTCAGCGTAAGATCGAACCCAAAGATATTGCGCCAACATTGACCGCTATACTGGAAATTAAGCCTCCTTCTGGGTCAACTGGTGAGGTATTACGAGAAGTGGTGCAGATGTTGAAGTGAAACCGTTGCATCGTTTTTAACGTGTTTTATTCCCTGCCTGACAAAAGCCCTTGATCTTTTCTTAAAGATTCTCTATTCTTTCTCTGTCGAGAATGTTTAGAGAATTTTATAATGACTCCCAGTCAACAGCGTACCCTGGATTTTATTCAGGCCTATATTTTAAGAAACGGCCATGCCCCCACCTATCCTGAAATTGCACAGGGCATCGGGATACAGTCTCAGGGCACAGCACACCGTTATGTTAAGGCGCTGCTGGATATGGGCTATCTACAGAATACCGAAGGTTCACATCGCGGTCTGCGCCTGCCTGAAGAGGAGCGTGAGCAGAGTATGTCGATACCTCTGCTGGGTAGAATTGCGGCGGGTCAGCCGATTGAAGCCATTGCGGGTTACGATGGCATTAATTTAAACCAGATGTTCGGTGGTGATAACCGCTATGCGCTGAAAGTTTCCGGTGAATCGATGATTGAACTGGGGATTTTAGACGGCGATACGGTGGTGATTGAATCCTGTAATACCGCCTCGAAAGATTCGGTGATTGTGGCATTGATTGATAACTATGAAGTGACTTTAAAAATTTACCGGCCCCTGTCTCACGGACGTATCAAATTAATTCCTGCGAATGCAATGATGGAGCCGATGGTGTACCCGGCGGAGCGGGTGCAGATACAGGGAGTACTGGTGGGGACGTTGCGGACTTATTAGTTGGTAATTGAACTGTCGGAGTCAACTGTCGGGGGTCGGAGTCAAATTTAATACCTTGATGAATTAAACCGCGCGCAACACTAAGTCAAATTTGACTCCGATCCCTTATAGCTAAAGAGAGGGATAAGCCAAAGTCTCGCCCTTAGAAAAAGGGGGATTAGGGGATTAAAAATCTATCCGTTCTTAAAATGTATTAAGCGTGCGATACATTGACCGAGCCAAATCTCCCTCTACTTAACCAACTACAGCCTGAAAATCGAGATCTAAATGAATCGCCCTTTTACTAAGAGGGGAGGCAAACCGGAACCCCTCAGGCATATGCATTATTATCTAATATCGTTAAAGGTTTAACATGCACAACTTTAACCAATACTGCCCCATTCACTGGCAACGTGCCATCGCACTGGTTGACATGAACTGTTTTTTTGCTGCCGTCGAAGCACGGGACTTTCCTGAGTTACGAGGTCGTCCAGTCGCCGTAACCAATGGTCAACAGGGTACCTGCATTATTACCTGCTCTTATGAAGCCCGTGCCTATGGTATTAAAACCGGCATGCGCTTAAAAGAAGGCAGAAGGTTACATGCGGATTTAATTCAGCGTCCCTCACGTCCTCATGTTTATGCACAAACCTCGGGTAAAATTATGCAGGCGATCCATACGATTTGCCCGGATATGGAAATATTCTCGGTTGATGAAGCGTTTATCGATATGACCCGCTGTCAGAAATTACATGGCTCACCGGGGCGCATCGGGCGTTTATTAAAGCAGGCGGTTTATGATGCCTCGGGCCTGCATTGCTCGATTGGAATCAGTGGTGATAAAACCACCGCGAAATATGCGGCAAAATTAAATAAGCCCGATGGTTTTACTATTATTCCTCCCTGGGAGGCGCGTCAGCAACTGGCCGATGTGCCGGTTACCGAACTGTGTGGTGTTGCCAAAGGCATCGGGAGGTTTCTGGCAGAGCGCGGGATCTTTGTCTGCGGTGATATGCCGCGTTTGCCTATTGGTGAACTGGCCCGGCGTTTTGGTAATCCGGGACGGCGTATCTGGTATATGGCTCAGGGTGAAGACCCGGATCCGTTGCACCCGGATGTGGCGGACCCCAGGTCGTTAGGGCACGGTAAGGTGCTACCACCCAATACGATAGACAAAGATATATTACTGACTTATTTAATCCACATGGCAGTACGGGTGAGTGCGCGTTTACGGCGTTACCATTTTGAAGCGCGGGCATTCTTTATTGGCCTGCATAGTGGTAATAACTGGATAGGGCGAAAAGTGAAGTCACCTTATCCAACCAATGATACCCAGTTGCTGATTCGTTTGTGTCAGTTTGTGCTGAATGAAGTCTGGAATAATCAGCCGGTGTATCAGGTGCAAGTAACGGCGCTGAATCCACAGCCGGAAAATATTCAAATGGATCTATTTAATGAGTCAGACACCACTGAAAAACAGGCGCGTCTGGATGCGGTGATGGATGATATTAATCAGCGTTATGGTGAGTTAACACTAGGGCCGGGGCGATTAATTAATAAATCAGAAATGCCCAATGTGATTGCGCCATCCTGGAAACCCAGTGGTCACCGACAGTCAATCTGAGCTTTTTTTAAAAAACAGGTTTTCCGCTAATGAACGCGAATAGACGCAAATATTTCTGGTTTATGCACCTACGGTGCATTACACAAAAATAAATTTAGCTTTTATTTGCGTGCATTAGCATTCATTGGTGGTAAATTTTTTTATGTCTAAGTAATCAAGTTGTAACTTATGTGTGGTGGTGTTGAATATATTTATCTGGGTGAAAAAAAACGCCTGTATTTTCCTAACCCGCAGGCGTATTTACCGCTGCGTTTGAAAAATGCCGGTATTGAATATCTGCCCTGGGGGCGGCGCAGGCAGCAGCTTGGACAGTTGCCGATGGGGGGCTGGGCACGACATGATTCTATCAAGCAGGGCGTATGGGATAAATGGTTTCCAAAACCGGTTAAAATAATTGTTTCACAGTTTATGGAAAAAGATATGGAGTCGAACAGCCACTGGTTTGAACTGCCTCGCGGGCAATGGATACAGGGTTTAGTTGCCCATAACGGAAATGAGCGTCGGGTTTATGTGGTGACCATAACACCGGTAATGGATGACGCGGTGCATGAGCGCTGGCCGCGTATTATGAGTTAATCGTGGTTTTATCATCGTTTGAAGTGATAGCGAGCTTAAAGCACTCGCCTGAATATCACTTACATAGCAGACGATGAAACGAGCTGCCGTTACACTTGGCACAGGGTGGAATATGCCCGGCTTTTTTAAAATGCAGCTGTTCACCACATTCATCGCAGGTGAGCACACCCGGACCGGTAATTTCACCACTACGATAACGGGCAGATTCAGCATTAGCTTTTAATTGTGCCAGTTCAACCGTGGTCTGGTCGGCCGCCTGTTTAAATTGTTCATACAGGTAGTTTTCTATAATATCCGCATCAATTGCCAGCCACTTTTTAAATTCTTCACCGCTGCTTGCCATGTAATTAGCCGCTTCATTGAGATCGCGCTTGAGGTAATCGGCTATTTTATCCGTCTCTTCTTTTGTGAGCTCTTCCAGTTCTGATAATGTTTCACCGGCTTTATCAATCATTCGATGGAATATCGGACCACTTTTAGCTTCGAGCTGCTTAAATTCTTTAATACTGAGTTTTAGCAGTTTTTCATATGCTTCAGCCATGGCTTCAGTTGAGAATGATGTGGGGGATTTTTTGCTCATGATAATTTAACTCCTTTAATATACTTAAAATGATAGGTCGAAAAAGTATAAGTTGCTCTGACTTATAACAAGAAATAGATGAAATTATATGCTTAATATGGGAAAAAATACCGAAAAAATTAAACAATGGCATAAAACTATAGAGTGATCCGATAAAGATAGATTACACTGGGTAATACGTACATGTTTTCTAGATTTAATGTGCTTTAGCTGTTAGTTAGGGCTGGTTACTTCAACGCTAGAAAGATAATCGATGTGAGTCTGCAGAGGCTGTTATCGGTTTAGCCCGGTCAGCAAAAATAATGTTCTGAAAAACCATAGTAAAGGAAACAGGAAGGGTGTTTTATGAAATATAAATCAGCTGAAAAGTATTTGTTAAGTAAACCGCAATCCTGCAAAGAATTTCCATTTGGCCCTGATGTGGCAGTGTTTAAGGTGAAAAACAAAATGTATGCAACACTTTCTATGAATGAAAATGTTGCCAATATGAATCTGAAATGCGATCCATATAGGGCTGCTGCCTTACGTGATGTTTATAAGTCGGTTATAGCCGGTTATCATATGAATAAACTGCACTGGAATACCATTATTCTGGATGCTGAAATAGCGCCGGGTGAAATAAAAAAGATGATTGATCATTCATACGCGCTGGTTGTAAATGGCCTGAAAAAAACACAAAAAAATGCCCTGCTTTTAACCTGTTTGGATGAAAATATTTTAAAAGATATATAAGAAAGTTAAATGTTATTTGATAAACTTATAAAACTAGCTACAATACACACAACTGTAGTCTTTTATTTAAAGAATATGGTACCCAATTTCTCTCACAACACTGGTGTTTAAAATGGCCGTAAAGAAAAGAAAAGCTAAGAAGAAAGTTGCTAAAAAAGTAAATCCATTAGTAGCCTTAAAAGCAAAGTTAGCTGATGTTAAAACGCAGGTAAAGGCGGTAGCGACTGAAGCTAAAGAAACAGCGAAACGTACTGATGCATTAGTTAAAGGTATGGTTGGTACATCAGCTGCTCCTGCAGCTAAAGCTGCAAAGAAGACAACTAAGAAACGTCGTAAGAAAAGTGCTGCTAAGAAGAAGTAATTTTTAGCAAATCTATAGAAAAAGGGGCTTTAAGCCCCTTTTTTTGTGCATGATTAAAGAGTAATGGCTTTGAAAGTCATAAAAAACAGGCTTTGATTTTTCATTTTCTTAGCTCTATTGGCATGCAGCGAGCAGTCAGGACTCAATACAGAGGTAATGTCATCTAAAGCCTTTGTATTTGAATGCGCAGATGGATATCATTTTGTGGCCCGTGTTGAGGTCGGTTCGTTATGATTTTAATCAGCCTGAAATTAACATCAATCAATAAGCACATGTCACTATGTACACTGCAAAGCAGGTATTGCCAGATGATGAACAAACAATAAAAATAATTATGAAGGTAAACCCTGTAAAGATACAATGAGCGGAGAAGCATTTGAAACAGTAGTGAGCCTGGTATTTAATCAGCAAACCTACAAAGGTTGTGGCAGGTCTTTACATTGATTGAGCGATGCCTTAATTTATTCCTTCAAAGAAAAGATGAAGCAGAAGAAACAAGTAAGATGATACAGAAGCCAGTAATCTACTCGATATTAATATTTGCAGTTTATTTTATTGTTTTACCCTGCTCGTTTGCACAGGAGCTGGAGCCAAGAGCTTACGCAAATGCCCCGGTAGACCTTAATTTTGTGGTGGCAGGCTATCAGCGCTCACAGGGTGAGCTCATACTGGATCCGCTTATTTCAATTGAAAATACGAATTCAACAGTCGATGCAGTGGTCTTTGGTTATCTGCGAACATTGGATGTGGCTGGTATGTCAGCGAAAGTGGGAGTGGTTATACCCTATGTTGATTTTTATGCGCAGGGTAATGATGCGGAGACGGGTCAGTTACTCACTCGCAAAATCAACGGGCTGGCTGACCCATCTTTTTACTTCACTATGAATTTTTATGGTGCACCGGCTTTGAGTTTACAGGAATTCAGAACTTATCAGCAGGACACCATTGTTGGTTTTTCGTTAAAAATGACTCCCCCCCTTGGGCATTACCAGAAAGACAAAATTATTAATATCGGTACTAATCGCTGGTCGATTAAACCCGAGTTAGGTATCTCTAAGGCAATTAATCGCTGGATTTTGGAAGCGACAACGAATGTGACATTTTATAGTGAAAATGATGAATTTTCGACAAACCAGGTGCGCAAGCAGGAGCCGGTTTATTCTTTACAGGGAAATCTAACGTATACGTTTAAGAATAAAATCTGGCTATCTTACGGGATGACATATTATACCGGCGGCAAAACCAGAATAGATGGCATTGTGAAAAATGATTTGCAGAATAATTCCCGTACTGGACTGACTATTGCTATTCCGGTTAATAAATATAATTCAATAAAAATTCTGACCAGTACCGGTCTGAGTACACGTACCGGTACTGATTTTGATTCAATCAGCCTGTTCTGGCAGCACCGCTGGGGTGCAGGCTTATAGTGTGTTTTAAAATAGGACGCTCAGATTTATACTGTTTATTGGTTACGCAAAGCTGATCCTGGCTAAACAGGGTAGTCAGTTAACCAGAAAAGTGACACCACGTGTTGGTTGTGGCACATCTCTCTCATATATAATAACCTTGCGTGTGACAATTTGTCGCGCGTCATTATGTCACCTTCTCAAGTAAACCTGCTTTGACTAAGATTTGAAAAAGCTTAAGAGGTTTGCTAATCCATGATTAATAAAAATAAGAAAAACTCGATTGATGAAATATTAAAAGACAATAGTGCCACTCCTCAGAATTATATATCAATTCTGGCAGTCATAAGCTCCATAGTCTTTACGTCACAGTTACATGCTGCATCGCAAGCAGGTGAACCACAAACCGGTGAACCACAAACCGGTGAATATGAGCCGAGCATTACCGTAACCGGCACCCGGGAGGAAACGCTGCGTGCGGAAACTTCAGAAACCGTGGGTCAGATTAACCAGCTGGAATTGCAGGAAACCAAACCCGCGCATCCATCAGAAATAATGGAGCGCGTACCCGGCGTGCATATTAATGTTACCGGCGGGGAAGGCCACATGACATCAATTCGTCAGCCGATTTCAACCAAGCCGCTTTATCTTTATCTGGAGGACGGCATTCCAACTCGCTCCACAGGCTTTTTTAACCACAATGCGTTGTATGAAGTGAATGTACCCCAGGCTTCGGGTATTGAAATTACCAAGGGGCCGGGCACCGCATTATATGGCAGTGACGCGATTGGTGGCGTGATTAATGTGATTACCCAGGCACCGCCACAGGAAGGTGAGTTTGATTTATCATTAGAAGGCGGTAACTTTGGCTGGTACCGGTTATTAACCAGCATGGGAAACAGCTGGGATGATGATGGCTTGCGGGCGGATATTAATATTACCCACACCGATGGCTGGCGTGATGCAACGGATTATGATCGTCAGAGTGCAACCCTGCGCTGGGATCATTTTTTAGAAAGCGGTGCAAGTTTAAAAACATTGCTGAGTACATCTAATATCAATCAACAAACCGCCGGTTCGTCACGGTTATCCGAAGAAGACTATTACAGTGATCCCACTAAAAACTACACGCCGATTTCTTATCGTGATGTGCAGGCCACGCGCTTATCAACCGCCTACGAAAAAGAAACCCATAACACGCTATTAAGTTTAACGCCGTTTGTGCGACAGAATGTAATGGAGTATATGCCGAACTGGTCATTCAGCTATGACCCGAGCATAAAAGAAACCCGCAGTGATTCTGTTGGCATGCTGGCAAAATATCGTATGGATTTCAAACCCTATCGCACCCGTCTTATTGTCGGTGCCGATGTGGACTACACACCGGGCAGTCGTTTAGAGCACAGTATCGATGCGATTAGAGTGGACGGTATTTACGAGTCATATACGACAGGTCAGAAAATTTATGATTATGATGTAACGTTTCAGGCGATTTCACCCTATGTACATGTGGAAACCTCACCATCTAAAAACTGGCGATTTAATGCCGGGTTGCGCTATGACAATATGCAATATGATTACACCAATAATATGGCGGATGGAGCGCTGGTGGTTAACCCGACCAGCACACGTTTTCCGCTAACCTATAATCACCCGACGGATACCAAAGTGGATTTTTCACACTTCAGCCCGAAGCTGGGTGCGAGTTATACGTTTAATGAAACCTTAAATGGCTTTGCATCTTACCGGCATGCATTTCGTGCACCGTCCGAGGCACAGATTTTCCGCCCGGGCAGTAATGATGCATCGCTGGATTTAGAAGCGGTGAAAGTCGATAGTTATGAAATCGGCCTGCGGGGTAATCCATCCAGAACTCTGGACTATGAAGTGTCGGTTTATTACATGACGAAAAAAGATGATCTGGTCACCTACGAAGACCCGATAACTGAAGACCGAACCACAGTCAATGCGGGTGAAACATTACACCGGGGTATTGAGCTGGGTTTAAATAGTCAGTTATCAGCAGACTGGAAGCTGAGTGTCAGTTACGCAATTAATAAACACACCTATGAAAAATGGGTGGAAAAGGGTACCGATTTTAGTGGCAATGAAATTAAATCTGCACCCAAAGATGTGGCTAACACCCGCATTAATTATCGCCCGGGTTTATTGAATGGTGGTCGAATGGAACTGGAATGGGTGCATTTGGGCGAATACTGGATGGACCAGAGTAATACTGAAAAATATTCGGGCCATGAGCTGATTAATTTCCGCATTAATCATTATGTCAGTAAACAGTTTGAAGCCTATGTACGCTTAATGAATGTCGGTGATAAAACCTACGCCACCTCTGCATCTTATAGCCGGGGGGCATCCACATTTGCACCGGGTATGCCGCGCACCCTTTATGCCGGCGCCGAGTATAAATTTTAAATGAAAAATTTATTCATTATGGCCGGTATTGTGTTTGCCGGCCTGTCATTTAACAGTGTTGCATCCCACGGAATGTCGAGTGCTAGCGCGCAGCCGTCTGCAGCCTGTGCGGTTAACCATCTGCCTCAGCTGGATTGTGCACCGGCACCCAGTGCGGCGTTTTCAGATGACGGCCGTTTATGGGTGGCATGGTCTTATGCGGGACATGTGTATGTCAATTATTCGACTGACAAAGGTAAAACCTTTAGCCCGCCGGTGAGTGTTAATTCCATTCCGGAAAAAATTTCTGCACGGGGTGAAAACCGCCCGAAAATTGCCCTGAAGAAGATGGGTCCGAAAAAGATGGGATCGAAAAATACCGGTGCAGTTTATGTAACCTGGACTACGCCATTAAAAAAACGTTTTAGTGGCAATATTCGCTTTAGTTATTCACATGATAATGGCAAACATTTTTCGTCGCCGGTGACAATAAATGATAATCGGGATATTACCGGGCATCGATTTGATGCGTTGAGTGTAGCGAAAAATGGCAATATCTATATCGCCTGGCTGGATAAGCGCGATCGATATCAGGCTGAAAAGAAGGCAGAAAAATATCCAGAACAGTATCTCAAAAAATATAATGGCGCAGCGGTGTACTACACCTGGTCTGACAATGCGGGAAAAAGTTTTTATCCGGACCAGAAAATAATTGACCACAGCTGTGAATGTTGCCGGGTGGTGATGCAAACTGACAGCAAAAATCTGCCGGTGATTGTATGGCGCAATATTTACGGTAAAAATACTCGTGATCATGCGTTGGTTAATTTTAGTGCGCCGCATAAACCGGCTGTACCGGTACGGGTGAGTTACGATAACTGGCAGGTGGATGCCTGTCCGCATCACGGGCCGGATTTATCAGTTTCGGATAGCGATGAGTATCATCTGGTATGGTTTAATAATGCAGACAAAAACCACGGTTTATTTTATCAACGGATGAATAGCAAAGAAAAGTTCAATGAGCCACTGGCATTTGGGAATTATAAAGCCGCCGCAACCCATCCGAGTGTGATCAGTCATCAAAATAAAGTCTGGTTAAGCTGGAAAGAATTTGATGGCAAAAAAGAAAGTCTGTGGATGCAGTTTTCAGCAGACAAAGGCGATAGCTGGAATAAACCGGTGGTGGTTGCCGAAACCACGGAGGGTTCAGATTATGGGTTTTTATTAAAAGACTCGAATACGGTTTATATCCAGTGGAAAACGAATAAAGACGGTTTTCAGTTACTGGCAGTTGATACGCTTTCGGGGCATTCACAGCCATGATAAAACCGCTGCTATTCATCGCCGTAATGTTTTTTGCATCTCCGCTTTATGCAGCACGATCACTCGCGATGTTTAGCGTCGATAGCTATAGCCAGATACTCAATGGGCAGGGTAATAACGCTTTTATTATAGTGCTATGGTCACTGGACTGTCCGCCCTGTATTAAAGAGTTAGTTATGCTGGGGCGACTCCATCATGATAAGCCCGGGATGAAACTGGTACTGATTTCAACGGATGAGGCTTCTCGTAGCGGTGAGATAAATAGTCTGTTAAGTGAGACGGGTTTATCTGAAATAAACAGCTGGGTATTTTCATCTGCACCGGTAATGAGTTTGCGTTATGCAATTGATCCGGGTTGGTATGGTGAGCTACCCCGCAGTTATTTTTTCACAGAAAATCATTCCCGGCGGGCATTGTCGGGACGCATAAACGAACAGCAGCTTAGCCAGTGGTTAGATATTAATACTGTCGTGCTAAGCTCTCAACTTAGTTATGACTAGCCACTCAAATATCATCGCCGGTATTTTTGTGTCGCTAGCAGTGCATGGGTTTGCGTTTATGCACTATCAGCTGGATTTTGACTTTGCTGAAAATCCGTTGTCCTCTGAAACCTCTTCGTCTTCTGAAACAATGGTGCGCCAGATGCAGGTTCAGTTGATTAAGTATGTTCAGCCGGCGATCAAACCCAGTAAGAAAATAGTCTCAAAGCCGGTAGCGACTCAATCAGCGGATGTGAAACCGGTGATTCAAAAAATTGTACAGCATGTTGCGGCTGTACCCTTAAAATCAAATCAGCAAATGGTTCAAAAAAAACCGCCGGTTACGCAGGAATTACCACAAGAAAAGCTGCCGCAGGAAGAGGAATTGTTAAGTTCAGCTGATCAGGGTATTAGCTCGGCATTACAGGATTCTCAGCAGACGATTGCAGATGCAATGCATCACCAGTATGAAATGGATTTACAGAAACAACGCCAGGCAGAGCGGGACGCGTATATCAGACGATTACTGGCTCATATTGAAGCGTATAAATTTTATCCGAGCGCCGCGCGCCGCAGAGCCATTGAAGGGCAGCTGGCGGTATCGTTTTTATTAGGTGAAAACGGAGATTACAATCAGCTGAGTATTAAGGGTAGCCGGACGGTATTACAGCGTGCGGTACGTCAGGCGTTGCAAGCGGCTCAGCCTTTTCCTAAACCGCCGGAGTCGATGCAGATTAATCAGCGTATTGCATTTAATATGAAATATCAGCTTGAGTGAATTAACTCAGGCTGTGCTTTATCTTTCGCATCATACCGACTAAATTATCCGTCATTGCCGAATGCTTGTGTCTGCAATTCAGCGACTTGTAGTGCTTCGGTTGCTGTGTTCCCGCCATAGATCAATCTGGATATTCATCAATAGAAAAGTGAATATAAAATTGTCATGCCATCTGAATGAGTGCGGGGCAAAACCACGCTTCTAAAATGCAGGCATTTACTTATCAAGCAAACTCTTCAGGTCAGCAAAGGGGTTATTAGTCGCCTCCTGCTGTTCCGCTTTACCCATCACAATGCCATGCTCAGCTAACTGCTCTTCATAGCGCTGATGCTCATTATCATGGCAATACAGGCATAATAGCTCCCAGTTACTGCCGTCGGTGGGGTTATCGTCATGGTCATGATTAATATGGTGTACAGTTAACTCATGCAGATTAGTGCGGTTAAATTCACGGCAGCAACGCCCGCAAATGTGAGGGTAGAGCTTTAGCGCTCTCTCTCTGTAGCCGTGGCCACGGCTTTCCGCATCTTTGCGAGCTTTAGCCACAACTCGGTCTAGTTTGTCATTATCAATTTTATTCATATTAGTTCGTGCCTGATTTCGGCAGAGTTGTTCTATCCGATAAAGTTAAATCATATATGCTTTAACGGTCGCTTTTCAATACTTTATTGCAGATTGAGCTAAATATTATCCTTCACTATTTTAGCTGCTTCTGTGACAATGACGTACCCAAATCAGGATATGAATGTGACTAATAACGATATACTCCGCCGAATCCGTTATACCTTTGATTACGATGATTCGATGATGATGAAGCTACTTAGCCATGGCGATGCTTCAATCGACCGTGAACAGATGAGCCAGTGGCTGAAAAAAGATGATGACCCGGATTATCAGGCCTGCAGTGATACCCAACTGGCAATTTTTCTGAATAATTTAATTGATGAAAATCGTGGCAAAAAAGAAGGCGCTCAGCCGGTGCTTGAAAAACAACTTAGCAATAATATTATTTTTCGAAAACTCAAAATCGCACTGAATTTACGTGATGATGATATTCTGGAAATAATGGCACTGGCCGATTTTAAAATCAGTAAGCATGAGCTCAGTGCACTGTTTAGAAAAAAAGATCACAAGCATTACCGGCTATGTAAAGACCAGATTCTGCGAAATTTCTTGCAGGGTATGCAGTTAAAGTACCGCGTAAAAGAATATTATCAGGATAAAAAATAGCTAATGGAAATATTTGAACTTGAAGGGCGGGAATATATTGAGCTGAATAATCTGCTGAAAATTACCGGTTTATGTGAAAGTGGTGGCAGGGCAAAAGCGGTTGTTGCCGAAGGGCAGGTTAAAGTAGACAACCAGACTGAGTTACGTAAGCGCTGTAAAATTCGCATCGGCCAGCTTGTTGAATTTAATGGTCAGCAGGTGCAGGTCAGTTAAGCCGGTTAACGGGTATGAATAAGTCACATCTGATCGAGCACATATTACTCGAGCTGGAAGATGTTTTTCAGGGTGCCGTTGCGGCTGCACAGAGAGCATATGACACCGCCACAGATGAAGAGAACGAGGCGGAGAATAAATACGATACTCTGGGTCTGGAAGCATCCTATCTGGCTCATGGTCAGTCAAAACGTGTTGCGCAGTGTGAAGCTGATCTGATTGCCTTCAAAAAACTAAAAATAGTTGATTTCACCTCAGGTACATCGGTTGCGACAGGTGCTCTGGTTAAAGTTGAAGACGATAAAGGAATTGAGCAGTTTGTCTTTTTGAGTCCGGTTGCGGGTGGGCTGAAAATAAATTTTGAGAATATTGAAATAACACTGGTTACGCCATCATCGCCTTTGGGAAAAGTGTTATCAGGTTGTGTTGAAGGTGATGATATAGTGGTTCAGCTGGGTGATGATAAGGTATTTTATCAGGTGATGGTTGTATCTTAGGGGATGCGCATCAGAACGACCCGGTAAAAGAGATGTGAACTAACAGGCTAAAATATGAGTGGAGGCTTTCTTTGCAATTTCGGGGCATTCTCATTTTGTTTTTTTAATGAGAACAGGCGAGTAAAGGGCGGCGTTCTTTTGCCTACTTTTCTTCCGCTGTTGTAAGAAAAGTAGGTCGCCAGAGAGGCGACACCATAGAATTCAAATTCCCATGAAGCTAAGAGCTTGTGAAAAAGCCAGAGCTACGTTATGTTTTATTTTTAATACTTTAAATAATCAGGACTGGTTAACCAGATCAATCGCCTCATCAGCACTCTCCAGTGCCCCTTCAAGATACCCTCCATGTTCTCGAGCGACCTCAGTACCCGCCAGAATCAAATTATTTTGGAAGAAACTTCGCGGTAAATTTTCAGCGTATTGAGGATGCTGAGCTGGTGTCGATAAATCCAGCTCTGATGTTGTATAAGCATCCAGACTCCAGTCTTTTATCTGTATGTCGATAGTGCTTTTAGCCAGCTCACCAAATAAACGCTGTAACTGTGCAATGCATGAATTTATTAACTCGTGCTGTTTAATCTGTTGACGTTGCTGGGCATTCATACCGATAAATGCCGTGAGTGCAAAGACGTCTTCGCCTACAGGTGAAGCATCATAAATTTCAGAAAGTGGCCCGTGATGGCTGAACACTTCTCCCGACATACCTTGTTCTCTCCAGAATGCGGATGCGTAAACAAAAACTATTTTGCATTGTTTCGACATCCAGGTGGGTATGTTTTCAAGTGCGCATTTTATTTCATGACTAAATTCAGGTGTAAAAGAAATATTTTGCATAAACAGGCGGGGTGGCAGAGTCAGTATAATTTTATCGGCTGAATAGGTGTATCGTTTTCCCCTGCGTATGGTTTGAATAGTTAGTTCATTACTGTCAATGGATTTAACGTCAGTATTTAAGTGAATACAGTCAGCCTGTATTGCTGACTGTAAATGTTCGATTAAACTCAGGCTACCATTATTAATCCTGTAAGACTGCTGATGTGATGACTGAACGCTATGTCTTTCAATATCAGTAGGTGACTTTTCATAGAGTATATCGCCACGGGTATATTGATTAAATACAGTCAGATCAAGCTGAGTCAGTAACTGATGCAGGCGTGGTTGCAGTTGTGGCCATACCCAGGCCGGCCCCATATCATAACGACAATGCTGGTGGGTGACAGAGAGTATGCGTCCGCCGGTTCGCGGGCGGGCTTCGAGTAGAATGACATCCTGTTTTGACTGTTGCAATTTCCAGGCTGTATACAGGCCACTTAAACCTGCGCCAATAATAATAATGTGATGATGTTCGCTCATAATTCAGACAGGTAAAATAAAGTTGCAATGACTATTGTATCTGTTTCGTGCCTTGCGTATAGTTTTTTATAAATAAAGGGAACCTGTTTGTATGATCATACTGTATCAATTTCCGATTTCACATTTTTGTGAAAAAATTCGCTGGGCACTCGATTTTAAAAACCTGGCGTATACTACAAAAAATTTATTACCGGGTCCGCATATCAAACAGGTTATGGCAATAGCTAAAACCTCAGAAGTGCCGGTATTAAAGCATGATGAAATCGTTATTCAAAAATCTGCTAAGATTATCGATTTTCTGGATAAAACCTATCCGCAAAACAGTCTTATGCCAGATGATGAAAGCTTGCAAAAACAGGTGAAGGAGTGGGAACGTTTTGCAGATAAAGAAATTGGACCTAATCTACGAACATTTTTTTATCATACTTTACTTGATCATCCGCAAATTTTAATTCCTATTTTTACTTATAACGGCCCGTGGTACGGAAAAATATTTATGAAATTATTTTTTCCTAAATTACGTAAAACCATGATCCGCTATATGAAATTAGATGATAGTGTCGCGGCACTGGCTAAACAAAACTTAAAACAGGCGATTGATAAATTAAATACACATTTGTTAAACAGAAAGTTTATCGTCGGAGAACAGTTCAGTCGTGCAGATTTGGCTGTTGCAGCATTACTTGCGCCACTAGTACAGCCTCTACAATATGGTCTGCCATGGCCGGCACCGTTGCCGCCGGCATTGCAAAATACGATAGATGAATGGAGTGATGAGCTGGTGTGGGTGAGGGCAATGTATAATGATTATAGATAATGCACAGCTTTTGAAAAATGTGATAAGCAAAGGAGCTAAAAGAAGAAAATATTCCGTTTATAGAGTGTTTTTTTATAGATAAGGACAAAAGTAAGCAGGAAGAACGCAACGCCAAACTGACCAACGCTGGTTTAAACCCAGACGCTATGGAGCACCAATATTTGATGTGCGTGGCGTTATGTTAGCTAATAATCCGCAAATGAGCTGAATAAAGTCAAAGCTAAATATTAATCTATAATAATATTAAAGGCGTAATAAATTAATAGATATACCCTTAACTATTAGCCGGCTTAAGCATAGGTATTTAGGACTGAAAAATAATTATGTTCAATCATTAGTCCGTTTAACTTCAGGTTCTCGTTGTTGCCGACACAGACATACAGAAAAGAAAAATTCTGAGTTTGCTATTTTCATGTCATCATCAATAAATGACAGGCAATGCTTAAAAAGCTTAATCGTATAATAAATAATGAAGGTTGATACAATGCCGTTTACGCCATTTCATATGGGGCCGGGTATAATATTGAAGGCTATATTGCAGGGCAGTTTTAGTCTGATGGTTTTCGGCTGGGCTCAAATCATAATGGATATTCAACCATTAGTTGTGCTGATTACCGGTGACGGACACTTACATGGTTTTTCTCATACCTATATTGGTGCCACATTATTGGCGGTTTTTTCCGGATTATCGGGTAAGTACCTGGCAGAGCTGGGATTAAAAGCATTGCAAATTACGCATCAGAAAATCACCTGGTGGGTTGCTTATCTTAGTGCTTTTATTGGAACCTACAGTCATGTGGTGCTCGATAGTATTATGCATGGTGATGTTCAACCTTTTTATCCGTTTAGTCAGGTCAATGATTTATTATTAATTATAACTGTGGAGCAGTTATATCAGTTATGTGTTTATAGCGGGTTGGCGGGAGCTGTCGTTTATTTTGGTATTTTGTTTATTCGCAATAAAAGTGGCTAATACGAGGTTTTCAGCATCGTCTAAAAGTATATAATATGGCACTAGTGATTATACACTTTCACTATTTCGTATTCTTATTCAGGTGATTACTTATTAACATTAACAGAATATTTACATTATTTATTTTTCTTCAACTGACTTTTTATCAGGTTGTTTTTGCCGCTGATTTAAGTGAAAGTGAAACCTGTATTTTAAATAAAATATCGGAAGTCGGCTCACAGGTTAACGTGGCAGATTTACTGGATATGTGTAAGGCAGCCGGTGTGGAGGTCAATGCGGGTGATTCAGCCAGTAAGCAGGTAACGGATGATAGTATTGATATAGATCCGCTAATTGATATGCGTTTGAGTATAGAACGAACCAACCTGTTTAAGCCGTTTACCCTGATGGCTTATAAGCCTAATTTTATTATACCCCTTAGTTATAATCGTTCCGGTTATGATGCGAGTTTGCATCAGCAACAGCTTGGTAATAGTGATATTGAGTTTGATGATTATGAATCTCAGTTTCAAATCAGTATCAAAACGCCGCTCGCTGATAACTTATTTAACCGGGATGTTATCTTATATGCGGGCTATACCAATCGTTCATTCTGGCAGGTATACAATAGTGGCTTGTCACGGCCGTTTCGAGAAACCAACCATGAGCCTGAGCTCTGGTTACAATCGGTTAACCGTACACGTTTTTTCGGCTTTGATAACCGCATAAGCATGCTTGGGCTCTCCCATCAGTCAAACGGGCAGGGCGGGGTTTTGTCGAGAAGCTGGAACAGACTTTATGCAAATGTCGCATTTGAAAAAATGTCATTTGTTTTTGCGGTGAAAGCCTGGTACCGGTTTGATGAAAGTTCAGCAACTGATGATAACCCTGATATTACTGATTACATGGGGCATGGCGAGTTTCGCGCACTATACAAGCGTAATGAGAACACCTTTAGTATTATGTCACGTAATAATCTTGAGTCCGGGTTTAAGCGCGGTGCAACTGAGCTAAGCTGGAGTTTTTCGATTGGCAAAAGAAAAGATATGCGCGGATATATTCAGCTATTCAGCGGTTATGGTGAGAGTTTAATTGACTATAACCAGTCGGTTAATCGAATTGGTTTTGGTATTTCACTGTCAGACTGGCTGTAGTAAAACGTTGCTTAATATTAACGCTAATCCGCGTCAGGCCAGACGCCTTTGTCGTTGCTTTTTTGATTTTGATTTTCAGGGAGCAGTGGGTCATCGTCGTCCATAAGTATGCGATTAGCATCGCCCTCCAGATCATCATACTGGCCACTGCGAACCGACCAGATAAATACACCGACACCAATCAGGCCGAGTAAAATCATCAGTGGAATTAAGCCGTATAAAACATCCATAAAAATCTCTTTTAATCGTTGTTCTTAAATAATGTGCGGATGCGCGAAGCATTGCCGATAACTGCCAATGAACTAATCGGCATGGCAATAGCAGCAAACAATGGTGTGACAAATGCCATCATGGCCAGTGGAATCATTATAATATTATAGGCGATTGAAAGCGATATATTCTGTCTAATGGTGCGCAGGGTACGGCGGGACAAATCTGCTGCCAGGCGAATTTTGTCCAGTTCGTTACTGAGTAAAACGATATCGGCACTCTCCATAGATACATCGGTGCCGGAACCAATTGCAATGCCGACATCGGCACGAATTAAAGCCGGTGCATCATTTACCCCGTCACCAATCATCGCAACCTTCTGTCCGGCTTGTTGTAGTTTCTGAATGACTTTGTCTTTTTCCTGTGGCAGAACTTCGGCAATAACATTCATGCCGCCCAGTTCTTCGGCAATAGCTTCGACTACAGCCTGTTTGTCGCCACTTAGCAGAGTGAGTTGTATTCCAGCCTGTTTTAAATTCTGGATTAAGGTTCTGGCATCAGCTCTGAGTTGATCGGCAATGGCTACAAATCCACAGTGGATATTGTCAATGGCAATATGTACACAGCTAATGCCCTGTTTTTCCAGTGCCGCTGATTCGTCTATATAATTATCCTGCAGTGAAATATTATGTTTTAGTAACCATTTAATATTGCCGACTAAAACGCTTTGTTGATTAACTTCGCCACTGATGCCATAGCCGGGGTTGTTATTAAAGTGCTTAACCTTTTCTGGAGATGGCTTTATGTTTTGAGCTTTAGCTTCATTAACAATTGCTGAGGCGATTGAGTGTTCCGACAGACTTTCCAGATGTGCAATGGTTTGTAAAATCTGTAAGCTATTGTTATCTGAAATAATTTCCTTAACCCGCATTTTTCCTTCCGTAAGCGTACCGGTTTTATCAAATACGAAATGTTGAATATCCGATAAATATTCCAGAACCGCACCATTTTTTATTAATAGCCCATTGCGTGCCGCTAAACCTGAAGCTACTGCAATTGACATCGGGGTGGCTAAACCAAACGCACAGGGGCAGGTAATAATTAAAACTGAAGTGGCCGCTAACAATGCGTGTTCGATACCGCTATCAAACCAGTAGGCAAAGGTTAGGCCGGCAAGCAATAATGTAATGCTGACAAACCAGGGTACGATCTGATCCGCGATACATTGTATCGGCGCCTTACTGGCTTGTGCCTGTTCGACCAGACTAATGATTTTTCCGAGTGAAGTATTGCGCAAAGTGGCGGTGACTTTGACGGTGAGTGTGTTTTCAATATTAACCGTGCCTGCGGATAATGTATCGCTGCTGTGTTTTTTAACCGCTACCGATTCGCCACTGAGCATGGCTTCATCAACGGATGAATTACCGGAAATGACAATGCCATCCACCGGAATTTTGTCGCCGGGTTTAACCAGAATTATATCGTTTTTTTGTACGGCTCTAATGGGTACAGTATATGTTTCATTATCTTTTAGTACATATGCGACTCGAGGCTGTAAATCCATTAAACGTTGAGTGGCATCTACTGCATGGCGTTTAGATTTGGCTTCCAGAAAACGTCCGACTAGAATTACAAAAATAAAGTTTACCACGGTGTCGTAATACACTTCACCCACCGCCGGCTGGCTGAGTGTAATGAATAAAGAATAGCTATAGGTTGCCGATGCGCCAATCGCAATTGGTACATCCATGGTCAGGCTGGCATTTTTAATACTGGTCCAGGCACCCCTTAAAAATGGCCAGCCGGAATAAAATAGTGTCGGCGTAGCTAATAAAAAACCCACCCAGTGAAATAAAATTTTAAACTCACCTTTGTCCGCACCACTGTAAAGTGCTATCGATACCCACAATAAATTCATCATCGCAAAGGCGGCAAACGCCATGCGTAATAACAATGCACGATTGTGTTTTTTTATCAGGCCTTCGGCACTTTGTGGGTTGAATGGTGTAGCGCTATAACCAATATTGCCGAGATGTTCAATAATGCGGGAAATTTTATTCTGGTTATTATCCCAGCGAATAAATACCCGGCGATTGGCGAGGTTAACTTTTACATCAATAATGCCTGCTACATTTTGCATGCTGCGCTCAATTAACCAGACACAGGCGGAGCAGTGAATACCTTCAACCATTAAATGAATATCTCGCTCATTGCCCATGGTCTGCACAAATTCGCTTTGAATTTCATCGATGTCGTAAAGCTGGGTTTCCTGTGGTGGTTCGGGTGGTGGTGCGAGTAACTGACCATCCGGTGTACGCTGGTAAAAACCTTCAAGACCGGATTCATAAATGATTTCACAAACCGAACTGCAACCGTGGCAACAAAATTGCTGTGGCTGGTTTTGAATGTTTTTTTCAATACGGTTGTTAGCGTCTACGGGCAGGCCGCAGTGGAAGCAGGAGGTATTTTGTGAGGCGGTGTTTGGCATTTAAAACCTGGTCATCCCAGCATGTTTCTAGCTGGGATCCAGCGGTTTTAGCGAACATAAGACACGGGATCCCGGCGCAAAAGTATACCGGGATGATAATATGTTTGTTATGTCTTTAAAGTGCATTTTTGGGCTAGAATGAATTGTGCTGAAAATTACTCAGTTACAATACTGGCACGGCGGGTAAAGTCATACTTGTCATCACCGCGTACAATAGCTGCTGTAATTTCCCAGATACCTTTTAGCGGGTAAGTTACATAACCCTCATAAATGCCTGCATTGATTTCTGACAGGCTGACTTCAAAATCAGCAGATGCATCAGAAGGACGATAGGCAACTAGTTTAACCGTCGCCGCCGTTAATGGTTGGCCGGTTTTATCAACCAGACTCAAGCGGTAAAGTGTTTTCGTATTGATAACCGGGTTGTTAGGAAATGCCGCCTGATAAGTCCAGCCAAGTGCTGCACGGGCGGTGCGGTACTTAAGCATATTTTTTTCATAGTCTTCGGCTTTTTCGTAATAGTCTTTATCAACCAGTCCGGGGTTGGTAATAAATGCCAGACTGATAAAGCCAATGTTTACCGCCAGTACAACACCGACTAATGTCAGCCAGCCGATAACCCAGGGGTTTTTAAGTGCCTTTGGGTTGTGTTGTGAAAATTCATCTTTGTTCGTGCTTAGATCGCTCATGATGTGCCTTGCTCTATTATGCCTTAATTACATTATATCAGCTGATTTGTCTGATTAGTTCCCGCAATGGTCATGCCGATGAAATTATCAGTAATTATTGCTGTGGCCCGTAAAACATACTCTGGTATTCAACTACATCATCAAATTCCTGAAATGAGTGAATGGTAAAATAAACCGGTGTACGGGATTTGCTGATGTGCTTTTTCGGAATTAATAAAAAGACCGTAAATGATGTCAGCTTACTGGGCTTGAGGGTCATTTTTTCACGTATACCTTTTGTGATGATGCCTTCAGCTCCCTCTACCGATATACTGATATTCATAATTTTATCGGTTTTATTGAGAATTTTTAATTCGTATTTATTCTGAATGTCACCACTGCTCATTTGTACATACAGAGGCTGGCGTTCGTGAATGACTTTTAAATCAAAAGTACCGAGGTGAGTCAGGCCGTATAAAAGCCCGCTAACCGCAAACACAATAATACCGGCGTAAATCAATACCCGTGGGCGCTTATGAAAAGGCTTAACTTCATCACCCTTCATTTCATTCATTGATGCGTAACGAATCAGGCCGCGTGGCTTACCAATTTTATCCATCACTGAATCACAGGCATCTAAACATAAACCACAGGTGATACATCCTTCCTGCTGGCCACCGCGAATATCAATACCGGTGGGGCATACCGCAACACACTGGTTACAGGAAATACAGTCACCATTGCCTTCAACGACATTGCCTTTGGTGAGTTTACCGCGGGGTTCACCGCGGGCAATATCATAGGTAGGCAGTACCGTCTGAGTATCGTACATTACACCTTGAATACGTGCATACGGGCATAACCAGAAACAGGTTTGCTCGCGCATAAAGCCCGCAAGAATATAGGTGCCAATGGTAAAGGTTAAAACCAGAATATAAACAAAGGTACCGGCCTGAAAAGTAAAAAAGTCGATCCATAACTGGTAGGCTTCGGTAAACCAGGCGATAAACGAAATACCGGTTAAAAAGCCGATGGATAGCCAGGCAGCGTGTTTGATTATTTTGAGACGAATTTTTCGTGCATTCCAGGGCGCTTTATCCAGTTTGCGTCGTTTTGCAGGTACGCCTTCGAGTTTTTCTTCGATAAAGGTGAAGATGTCGGTCCAGATCGTCTGGAAGCAGAAGTAACCACAGAACACGCGGCCGGCGACAGAGGTGATGGCGGCCAGTAAAATGGCAAAAAATAATAAAATTAATGCCAGTAACCAGACGTCCTGCGGCAGGATAGTGATATCAAAAATTTGAAATTTACGATTCGGGACATCGAATAAAACCGCCTGTGAACCGTCCCAGCGTAAATAGGGGCCTAAGAAATAAACCAGCCACACCATCATGGCTTTCCACTTCAGATTACGAAAACGCCCGCCCATACGTTTTGCATGAATGATTTCACCACCGGTATTTACGTGCCAGTGATCGGCTTCTTCGTATAATTCGGCTGCGCTTTTTTCGCAGTCTTCATTGTTGATCGTGACTTTTTCGTCCACTAAAATCTCCGCTGGGACCGTTAACGCCCCTCTTATACAAAGAGGGGAGCTATGTTTGTTTTGTTAAGATACTTTTTGAAAATACCCTAATAAAACAATGCTTTTTAATTGTCCAAAATAACAAAAGGGGCCACGGCCCCTTTCATTTTTTAAGCCTTCAATTATGGCTTGGTGGATGGTGCATGATTTTGCGTATCCAGTATCCAAGGAAACCGATAAACACAATAATACTCGCAACCACGGCGCCTATTGAACCTATAACGACTGCATCCATTTTATACCTCCTCAGGTTTTTTACTAAAATTCAGTAAAACAATAATGGGCAGTCGTTAAATGCTTACACGCTTATTGACCACCGCCCAGTTTATGTACATAAACGGCTAACTTTTTAATCTCGATAGCGGTTAATTTACCCCCACCAAAGGCAGGCATTACCGCGTTACGAGTGTCTTTGTTAGACACATCATTTACACCAAATTTTATGGTGTGTTTGATGCTGGCTAATTGATCTGCCGCAGTAAAACGGTAGATTCCATCAGTCAAATTCGCTGAACCCATAAATGACAGGCCTTTACCATCGCCACCGTGGCAACCGACACAACCGGCTTCCATATAGGCAGCATTTTCCATGACTTTGCCTTCATTGATTGATGCAGCCAGTGAATCAATTTTTGCATCGTC
>CAZHEA010000021.1:0-46644 GCA_964531165.1 uncultured Thiotrichaceae bacterium | reverse complement strand
AAACAATCAGTCATAAATTTTACTTCTAGTGAAAACTACAACAAGGCTTTGATTTTATGCATAATTTTCGGATGGTCAAAATCCCTGCCGCCCTTAGCACGATATACAATCTTTCCCTGTTTATTGATGATATAAGTTGATGGCAGGCCCTGCACCCGGTAGCGGTCTGAAAGTTTGCTGTCAGTGTCGAAAAGAACAGGAAATGTAGGTGCAGGATCGAGCTGGCCCATAAATTCAAATACCCTGTCTTCATCTTCCCACTGGTTAATTGCCAGCACTATAAGCGATTGATATTTAAATGTGTCATATAGCTTTTGTAACGATGGCATTTCGCGTATGCAGGGAGAACACCATGTAGCCCAGAAATTAATTAGCACGACCTTACCTCTATACTGTTTTAATGAGTGTGAGTTGCCATCCATATCCATTAATAAAAAATCGGGGGCTTCAACAGGTTCTGCTAGTAGCTTAAGTTTATAGTTTGCTGTTGTTGATTTTTTTTCAGCAGCAAAGCTATTTAAGGAGAATACTGTCAGCAGTATAAGAATAAACCAGGTACTAAGATTTTTTAGGCAAATCAGACGCACAGCGCATCCCCTTAATAGTATTGTTAAATTGTTTATCCTGATGTCTCCAGGAATAATTGAGATCAAAGATCTGTCCCGCAGGCAGTGCAACGGTGATAAACCCCTGAATCCAGTCGCCATCATCAAAATGCTGTTTATCGGCCAACAATAGCCAGCGAAAACCCACACCTTTAGCGCTCCATTGTTTTACCCATTGTGCTTTTAACTTTAATTTGTGTGGTTTGGCATCGTCGGTTACAGCGCGCCAGTTTGATAGTTGTGAGTTCAAGGTTGTATTGGACGTATTTTTGATAATGGTGCCAAATAAACAATAAGTACTAATGTCTGCCACCACGTCTTTCGGTAGCCCACGTGCGGCAAATACAGCGCTCACATAGTCTGTGTCAAGTTGGGTAAGAGTCAGGTTAAAACCCTGTTCTTCAACTTGCCATTTAGAGCGCCCCGAAGTGTCATCGATAGAGTGTTTAGCATCTGCGAATGCAGAAAACGCTAAGCAAGCTAAAAATAAAAAGCATAGAAGACGTGACATATTTGAATTGTCTCATAATTGTATGATTAAACCCTATAATTATTGGTGATAATTTAGTACTGTTCCGCTAGCTTTAACGTATCTTCGACAGGGATCTAGCGGCTGTGAAAAATCGATAGACACTACATATCTGACTTCACAGGTATGACTGAGTCTCATGTTTAATGTTCATGTATAGAAAAATTAAAGACAATATTTAAGAGTTAAAGGCCATAATGTTTTACCTGTATCAGGTGCATAATAATCATTCGCTTAACACTTTGAAATTTAAGTCGTGAGCATAGTCTGAGCGGATATTGAATTGATGTCGTTTAATTAGACTATGAAAACAAAAAAACTGGTCATATCCGATGTAGGTATCAGGCAATGATAAGCCCGATGATTTAATCAAATATCAGTGTAAGTAAAAATGGGTTCATCTATCCAGTAATTTTCGAATTCGTTGTAATAATACCTGCGAATTAAATGGCTTACTGAGTAAGTTTTTTTGTAAGTAGTCATCTTCATTGCCTGAGTGACGGTTGTCTGTAAAGCCGCTGGCGAGTTGGATTTTTATCTTCGGGTATTTCTCTTTTATAATAGCTGCTAACTGAAAACCATCCATGTCAGGCATGAGTACATCGGAAAGAACCAGATCTATGTTTTCTGTATTAAGAATGTCCAGGGCTTGTTTTGCATTGTCAGCTGAAAATACCCCGTAGTTATTTTTTTCTAAAATTTCTGTGCATAGGGTGAGTAGATCCTGCTCGTCATCAACGACTAAAATATTTTCGTAGCCTTTTTGATCTGCTGGGCGCTGAGTTTCTGTGGGGGATAATTGCTCATCAACCTGATAATGTCGTGGAATAAAAAGTACAAATTCTGAGCCTTTTTCAGGTTCAGAGTAAACTTTAACGGCTCCTTTACTGCGTTCAATAAAACCATACACCTGACTTAAGCCCAGTCCAGTGCCTTTGTCTCCTTTAGTTGAATAAAAGGGGTCAAATATTTTGTCTTTAGTTTCATCATTCATCCCGCAGCCAGTGTCGGTAATAATCAATTTTACATAATCTCCCGCTGCTTCCAGGTCTAAAAGTTTGGCATCTAATGTATTAATAAACTCGTTTTGAGTTTGAATTGTTAGCTTGCCATTTCCTTCGATGGCATGCATGGCATTGATGGCGAGGTTCAAAATCACGTCTTCTAAGTCGGAGCTACATAGCCAGACGCGCCATAAGTTATCAGCTAATATGTATTGTAATGAGACCCTAACAGTTAATGTTTTTTCCAGCATATGATGCATATCACGTAGTAATAAATTGATATCCAGATCGTCTGCATCGATACTTTCCTGTTTAGAAAAACTAAGCAGCTTTTTTGTCAGGCTGGCTCCACGCTGCCCCGCATGATTAATTCTATTGGCGTAACGTGCTAGCTTTGGTTTGTCTGCCAGTGCGTTTTCTAATAATTCAGCATAGCCGGTAACAACACCAAGCATATTGTTGTAATCATGTGCGATACCCCCGGTTAGCTTGCCTAGTGCATCCATTTTCTGGCTGCGTCGTAATTGTTCTTCCTGCTGCTTTATGTAAGTCAGGTCTATGTATGATCCAATTAATCGTAGCTTGCCATCAGTGCCTTTCGGAAGTTTTGCAATGGATATACGTAATGGGAAAATTTTATTACTTTTATGTTTGCCTTCCACTTCGCGCCCAAGGCCAACAATGTTTGATTCACTGGTGTCTAAAAAATGCTGTATGTAGCCGTCATGTTCTTTTGCGTAGGGCTCCGGCATCAGGCATTTAATGTTTTTGTTTTTAATCTCTTCAAGCTTGTAACCAAATAGATTTTCTGCGGCTTTGTTAAAACTTAAAATTGTACCTCCTTCATCAATGCTGATAACGGAGTTAACCATTGAATCGAGGATGTCGCGTTGTTCTTTTTCTTTGTTCTGTAACTTCTTTTGTGCGTTTATCGCTTGTTCACGGAGTCGGTATTGTTCGGTAACGTCATTAAATACTAGTACCATTCCTAGAATGTTGTCATCGCCATTTCTCAGTGGTGCTGCAGAGTCTGCAATTTGGTACTCACGTCCATTTTTAGAAATAAGTGTTGTATGGTTACTAAGGTAAACGGTTTCGCCGGTAGATAAAACTTTGTCTACCGGGTTTTCTATTGGCTGACGGGTAGTCGCATTAATAATATTAAAAATATTTTTTATTTTCTGCCCTTTAGCCTTTTCGATTGACCATCCGGTTAAATGCTGTGCCACCGGATTCATACGCGTAACCAGGCCCTGAGCATCGCAGGCTATCACCGCATCGCCGATACTATTAAGCGTGATAATAAGATCCTGCTCATTCTCCTGTAGTGCATTCTCAACTTTCTGACGGGCTTTAGTCATTCGGTTGATGCCGGCGCTCATGGCATCCAGTTCTAGAATACCAGTAGTTTGTAATGAAAACTGGTAGTTACCATTTGCTACATGGTCTATTGCTTCGCTGGCCTGTTGAATAGGGGTTAATGTTTTTTTTGCCAGATACAGAACGAACCACACAAAAACCAGCATAACAATCAGTGTTAATAGAAGCATTTCAGCTAGTGATTGCCAGATTGGGCGTATTATTTTTTCAGTGCTGACTTCAGAAATAAGACTCCAGCCGAGTGAAGAAATCGTTGTCAGTGTGCCATAAACCTGCTGATTATTTATCCCTGTATAGGTTTTATCTCTTGGCCATGCAGCATTTATTAATGCTGCGCGTACAATCTCAAGATGGGTCAGAATGTCGCCTGGCTGATACACAGTGTCGTTGATTTCAGTAATTAAATTACCCCGGCGTCCGAGTATATAGGCGTTGTTTTTGTTGTGCTTTTTGTGTGCGTCACTATCCAGTAATCTTTCAGCATCAAGCTCGATGGTTAACACGGCTTTTACCGGTTGTCCGACGGGTACCGCCATTTTAAAAACGTTCTCTTTATGCTGAAATGTGACTGAGCCGATATAGGTTCTGCCCAGTGAAGGAATAACAAGCTCAGGTGTGTTCTGTGCGTCCTCAAAGCCCCAATGGATCGCAGCGACTGTCTTTTCATCCGCGGTTAAGGCATTTTCAGTAGCATAAAACACATCCGGATCATATATAGCGAGGATGTTTCCATCGGTAGTTACAAGTATGGCCCCATGTATGGTGTGTTCACGGCGTACAATTAACTGCAATAAGGTATTTATGCGCTTAATATCTTTTGCGGATACTGGTGGATCAACTAGAAAGGATAGTGGGTCACTTTTATTTTTGAGTAGTGTTCGAAGTCGATTAACTTCTGATTCAACCCTGAACTGTAAATGCTCATTTGCCTGATGTTCGATGTCTAATGCATTATTTAATTCGTGTTTATATAGAGTGGTTCCATACCACAACATAACAATTGCGACGGGTGTAATAACAGACAGCAGAACGATAAGTGTCCATGATTGCTTCAGTGACAGCTTAACTTTCATTTATTATCATTCAGGGCGAATCGTATTTTCTGCAATCGTTACGAATCGCATATCAAAATAGTCGGTATATATGTTTTCTGGTACAGCCGGCCAAAGTTTCATTTCCACCAGTTTTTTTGCCATCGAGAGTATGTCATCATCGGTGGCTATCATATTAGTGTAGGTAATCCAGTTAGCCGGTGTGGTTAGAACCTGTTCAAAGATATTGGCCTGCGCACCGGTATAATCTTCACCCATTATGGCTGCTTCATGAGGGTTGTTTTCTATAAACTCACCGCCCCTTACCAGTTGATTGATTAGCTCCTGTAGTTTTTCGGGTTGTTCTTTAATAAACGTATTTGATGCAAGAAAAACATGATCCATGTGGTCTAGCCATATCTGTGGTGATATGGCAGCCATCCAGCCAATACCTAGATTAATGGAGCGATTACCTTCGGGCTCACCTACAACAAAGCCATCAATTTCACCATTCCGTAATGAATTGATCATATCTCTTGGAGGCATGCCGAGGGTTTTAATGTTTTCTTCAGGGATGCCGTATTGCTTGACAATAGTGTGTAGTAAAACATGATGTTGAGAGTAAATATGCGGTACAGCAATAATGGATTTTTTATTTTTAAGGTCTTCAATAGATTTTATCTTTTTAGATAGTACAAAACCATTTCCATTCCGATCTGCCATCAATACAATTTTTCCGGGAAAACCCTGGTGAATTAAATTCATTGCCAGCGGTGATAAAATAAATGTTCCGGCAAGTTTTCCTGATTTCATATCTGCAATAACGTGATTCCAGTCGTGGTTCTGAACGGTCTGCAGTTTAAATGTTTTTAATTCATGCTGAAATTTTTTTTCAACAACTGCGAGTGGTAAATGTCCGCCACAAATTAACCGGCCAATTTTCACGGTTTTAAGCTCTTTTAACGGGTTTGATGCAGGGGGGGAGTCACAGGCGAGTAGTGTTAGTAGACAGCCTGAAAGCAGTAAAATGTTTGTAGATAGCTGTTTAATTTTTAGGTTAAAAATTCTGCTAGTCATTTAATGGCCTTTGATGCAGTTGTTAAGGCTATAACCTTAATATTTATAGGACAATTAAGTTGTGGACTCAGAAATAAATAATAGTCTATTTTTCCGAATATAGCCTTAAGGTAAAGACATTTTGATGAAATAAAAAGATTTGAAAGTTATGTGAAGATGTTCAGCAGGAGAAGGGGTATACGCAGGCTAACCCGATCAGGTTAGCCTGCGAATGAGCCGTTTATGACTGTTTTTTAAGAGGAATATATTCCACCCGGTAAATAATGGTATAGATTACCGGTACGACAATTAGGGTTAATACTGTCGCAAAGCCGAGCCCGAACATGATGGTTACCGCCATTGATGAGAAAAAGGCATCGAACAGCAGGGGGATCATGCCTAAAATTGTCGTTGCGGCGGCCATTGATACCGGGCGCACACGACTCACAGCAGAATCAAATATGGCATTATATAGTTGCTTACCTTCACCAGTCTCCAGGTTTATCTGATCGACCAGTACGATGCCGTTTTTAAGTAGCATACCAACCAGGCTAATAAAGCCCAGCAGTGCCATAAAGGTAAAGGGTGAATTGGTGATGAGTAAACCGAACGAAACCCCGATGATAGCCATTGGTGCCAATGACCAGATAACAAGTGGTTGTCTGACGTTGTTAAACAGTAGCAATGTAATCAGGAACATGACGCTAACCCCCAGTGGAATCGAACCCATGAGTGCACTATTGGCATCGCCAGAACTTTCAAATTCTCCGCCCCAGTTAAGTGCATAGCCTTTCGGCAGCTCGATGGCTTCGATAGCCGGGCGAATATTATTGAAAATACTGTTAGACGTTTCATTGCCGAGCAGGTTGGCATTGGCAATGACGGTAATGGTACGTTTGCGGTCGCGTCGGTAAATTGCCGCATCTTCCCATTCAACTTCAAATGATCTGACAACCTGTTCAAGTGCAATATAGCGTTCGAAAACCGGACTCCAGATTTGTAGTCCATGCATGGAGTCAATGTCAGTGCGTTCACTTACAGGTGGACGGGCAATAATGGGAAGGATGGTTGTGCCATCACGGTAAAGTCCGATTTGTTTGCCGGAAAAACTCATTTGTAAAACATCGTCGAGATCTTTTTTACTGACACCAACACGGCGGGCCTGCGCTTCAGAGAACTGTGGACGGATAATCTTAGTGCGTTTTTTCCAGTCGTCACGAATGCCCACAGCATTAATTTGTTGACTGATAATCTGTTTTGCCTGTACCGCTAGTGCTCGTAAAACATCTGGATCGGGGCCAGAAAAACGGGCTTCAATTTTGCCATCTTTGCTGGGGCCTAATTCAAATTTTTTGTAATCGTAATTGACATCAGGGTAATAGGTATCTAGATGTTCACTCATGTTTTTTATAAATGCATCTATTTGTGTGTAGTCATCAAGCTCGACCATAAACTGCCCGTAGCTGGCAAAGATTTTTTCCGGGGAGTAGGTCAGCATAAATCTCAGTCCGCCCTTGCCGGTGTTTGAGCTCACCTGAGTGACATTTTCCTGTTGTAAAATCCAGGGTTCAATTTCCTGTATTTCGCTAAAAGTCTGGCGAATATCAGTGCCGTGTTCTTTACGGTAATCGACGAGTACGATAGGTGTTGTCATCGATGGGAAGAACACCACTTTAACCTGCTGAAAGCCATAAATTGAAATGATCAGTAGCCCAATGGTAATGCCAGCAGTGAGCGCTTTATATTTTAAGCAGGTATCGAGTACAGACTTAAACGCATTGAAAAATGCCCCCTGATAGGGTTCGTTTTTATCTGTGTTGTTGCCGGCTTTTAATAACATATCAGCGAAAAATGGCGTCAGTGTTATAGCGGTTAACCAGCTGAGCATTAATGAATACAGCAGAACATAAAATAATGAGCCTAGCATTTCACCAGTGGAATCCTGGGATAAACCGATGGGGGCAAATGCGGTTACCGCAATCACCGTTGCCCCGAGTAGTGGCCAGATGGCCTGCTTTACAATGGCTGCCGCCGCTTCAATTTTTGACAGGCCGCGTTGTATGCCGATTAATATGCCTTCGGTGACGACAATGGCATTATCAACCAGCATACCCAGTGCAATAATTAATGCCCCCAGTGAGATGCGTTGTAATTCCAGGCCGTGCAATTTCATAAACACGAAAGTGCCGATCACTGTGAGTAGTAATATCAGACCAATTAATAAGCCACTGCGTAAGCCCATAAATAAAAGTAGAACAAGAATAACGATGGCAATTGCTTCAGCTAAATTAACTGCAAATGCTTTAATTGATGCGGCAACCAGTTTGGGCTGGTCATAGAGTACCGCCAGTTCAATACCGACCGGGCGGGCATACTCCAGATCAGTTAATTTTTCATCGATGCGTTTACCCACATCCACCACGTTATAACCGGAAGCAAAAGAGATACCCAGTGAAATAGCCTGTCTACCATCCAGTGAAACCAGATGGGTAGGCACTTCCTGAAAGCCTCGGCTTATTGTCGCAACGTCTTTTAAGTACAGTAAGTTTTGATCGCCGGGACTACTGATTAATAAGTTCTCCAGTTCCTTTACATTCTGAAATTCACCGGTCGGATGAAATCGAATAAACTCGGATGAGACCTGGATAGAACCCGCATTGGATACAATATTCTGAGTGGATAATATATCGTAAATGCGTTGGTAGGGAATGCCAAGACGAGTCATTCTACTCAGTGAAATTTCGACAAAAACCTGTTCCTGTTGTTTGCCGGCAACGGCCACCTTGCCTACACCTTCAATCAGCACTAACTCACGGCGCAAATAGTCAACATAATCACTGAGTTCTCTATAGCTATAGCCGTCACCAATAACGGCATAGAGCAACCCGAAAATATCACCGAAGTCATCGTTCACTAAAGGCGGCAAAACACCGGGTGGTAAACTGGGGGTGAGGTCATTAATTTTTCTACGCAGTTCATCCCATATTTGAGGCAGGTGGTTTTTGTTATACCGGCGCTTCATGGTGACCGTTATTTGTGACAGCCCGGCGGTTGATACTGAGCGCACATAATCAACGTAAGTCAGTTGTTGTAGTGCATTTTCCAGTGGATAGGTGACCTCTTCTTCGACTTGCTGAGGTGAGGCGCCCGGATACTGGGTGATAATGACAGCGTCTTTAATGGTGAATTCCGGGTCTTCCAGCTGCGATAAACCACTGAATGAAATGATACCGCCGACTAATAAAATAAGGGTGATGAGCCAGCTGATGAGTTTGTTACGTATTGAGAACTCTGCAATATTCATAATAATTTGAGTATCTTTAGGGGTGACAGAAAAAGCCTGTTAATAAATTTTTATTTAAACCGTTAGAAATTATTAAAGACCTTCTTCTTTCTCCCAGAGTTTTACCGTTTGACCTTCTTTAATAAAATTAACACCTGCGCTAATAATTTGATCACCCGCCTGTAGCCCAGATTTTATTTCCAGACCCTGACTGCTGATCTCACCTATGACAACTTCAACGGCATGTGTTTGCATGGTGTTACTGTCAACTTTCCAGACGATATGGGTTCTATCTTTTAGTGGTTTATTTTCAGGAGAAAATACCGCTTCAACCGGCACAGCTAATAAGGTATTGGTCTGTTCTATCATCTTACTGAAATCCAGATGTACAGTGACACTCATACCCGGCAGGGCAATAAACTCTTTCGGGGCAGGCATGCTCAAAGTGATTTTATAACTGCGTGTTTGCGCGTCGGCTTCGGTATCAAACTCTTTTACTGACGTTTCATAGGTTTTATCAGGATAGGTATCAAAAACTACTTTTGGATGAGCCCGTCTGCCCATATTATTTTTCATTTTTGAAATAATGTTTTCAGATAGATTAAATGTAATATCAATAAAGTCGGTAGTTTGCATGACCAGAATAACTCTATTCAAACGAACATTTTCATGGTTTTTTACATTTAGAGTAGAAATTAGTCCGTCGAAGGGTGCCAGTAACTGGGTATAGGACAGTTTAGCTTTTGCCAGTTTCAGGTCGGCGGTTGCAGCCAGCATATTCGATTTAGCTTTATCAAAGTCTGAGCGGGGAATTAATTGTTGCTTAACCAGTTGCTCTGTGCGTTCATATTGAACCGTGGCCAGATCAAAGCGTGCCTGTTGTTCATCAACCGATAGTTGAAAGTCAGCAGGATCCAGTTGCGCTAATAGCTCACCTTTTTTTACCCGTTTACCGGCTTTAGCTGGTAACTTAATCAGCTCGCCACTAACTCGAAATGCCTGTTCTGATCGGTTGCCGGCCTCAACTTCACCCGGATATGAACGTTTTGTACCTGCTAACGGGTCACCCACAGTGAATATTTTTGCTGGTCGAATAATTTCAGTGGTTTTCTGAGGCGCTGAATCGCTGCATGCAGTCAGTGTTATCAGTAGTGATGCTGAGATGATACTTATCAGAGCATGATGAGAGAAAAAGCGTATGCGTTGGATCATGTAAATAATTCCATTAAAATTTATGGTTCAGATTGCCCCCGATTTTAGGCATAATAGCAGAAATGGTTATCTGAAATCATATAAATCCACTTAGTGGGTTTGTCGCCAACAGCAAGGTTATATATGAAAAAATCAAGTATCGCAGCGGTATTATCCACCAGCCTGGTATTATTGGGGCTGAACTTGTTTGCCAATCAACTGCAGGCGGAAGAAAATCCGGAGTTAATGCGCTCTTCTATTGTGAAAGTTGCGCAGCCTGAATTTAAGCTTTATGCGAAACAGTCTTTCGCATGGGCAAAAGATTACGCCGATATATCGGGGGAGTTGAAAAAAACAGAGTTTTCAGTGCAGCAATTAATCGATACAGGTATTAAGCAGGCTTTAATAGCTAAAGGTCTGCAGCTGCAACAAAATGCTAAAAATAGTTTGCTGATTCAGTATCATGTTTCACTCGAATCGGAAATGGATGACACTGCACTGGCGATTAACTATGGGCTCGCGCCGGGACTAAGGGCTAACAGCGTTGCCTCTAAAAAACATCCGCGAGGCACACTGGTGGTTGACTTTATTGATCCACAATTAAAGAAAGTTGTCTGGAGAGGGGCGGTTGGCGTGTTTACAGGGGTTGAGCATAGTGATCAGGCTCGTCAACAGCGTGTGAATGTATTACTCGATGAGCTTTTTAGCGATATCGCTGCAGTACATTAAGCCCGCAAGCAGTCGTCATATTAGTTTTCAATAATAGAAGCACCCAAAATAGCATAAGAAGGGAGTTTATCTGGTGCTGGATATGCCTGCAGGTACTTGATGTTTTCAACCGGGATATATAATAACGCGCCATTGGCTTCGACTAAAAAGTGTTTTTGTTCAAGCGTTTCTTTCATCTTTGTTATAATATCGTAGCCATTTTGTGGCTGTGCAGGGTATTCAATCACTAACTTGGTTCCATCGTTAAAATAAATGGTGACACCTTTAAGCGCTTTCATAAATACTCCTTACATTAATTCAGTAGCCTTGGCAAATATAACAGAAAAAAGCTTTTTCTGCCGGCTATTCAATATTTTGATTATAAAATCATAGCTTTAGTGTAAATTAACTGGATTCAAATAGGCTTTTTTGTTAATTTGAATGACTGATTTAATGTAATTAACAAACGAGAAACACAGGGGTTAACAGTTTATGCCTGAATTATTTTCAGATGACTGGGCAAAAAAATATCAAGATATATGGAATAGTAACGAAGGCATTGCGCAGGAGCTGGGCCAGTCAAACTTTAACTCGGTTGTTGCATTTGGTGTAGACGATGAGGAAGCTCCCCGCGTTGTATTGACGATATCCAATGGTCAGATCATTAGTGCAGGTAGTCATAAAGGCGAGGCACTTAACTGGGATTTAAGAGCCAGCATGGATGAATGGACATCCCTGGTCGCTAAACCTCCCGGCTTAATGAAACTTGGATTGGCATATACCTCACGCAAGCTTAGATTCAAGAAGGGGGATTATGCAGTTATGATAAAAGATCCTCGCTTATCAACAGCATTTGTTAAATGTTTTGCGTTAATGGGTAAAGCATTAGCCTGATATTACTTCCCTGCTTTAATATACTACGACGGTTTCTCTGGTTTGAACTTATCGGTTAGATATTGAAACTGAGCCAGTTGCTTAGCATTATGTGATGATTCATATCTTAGCTTTGTATAAAGCCTGAAAATTAAATTAATAGAATCCTTTTGTGCCGGTAATACTTCTATCACTCTACGGGCATAATCAGCCGGGCCTTCATAAGATTGTCGTGAAATTCCTCGCCGGGCTAATTTGGTGCAAAATTTATTATATGTTTTTAATACCGGATCGACGCTTTGTTTATGTCGAGGGTATAGAATAAACAGACTGATTATCAGCATCGTTACAGAAAAGCCAGCAATCATTAATAATAAAGATTGAGTTAAGTTTATTTTTTGATTGAATAATGTTCCTAATAGTTTTTTCTGCAAGTTAGTATCATATCCAACTACCCATTGATTCCATTGATTATCAATGGCGTCCCAGTAAAATAAAATATTTTTGAATGCGCTGTTACTTAATTGCATATGAAATGGTCGTAATTCATTAATGTCGAGAGCTGAGTCCAGACTATGCTCGATGCGTTGAGGGGCAATGGCGGCTGTTGGGTCAATACGTACCCAGCCTTTGTGCTTAAGCCAGACCTCTGACCAGGCATGAGCATCACTGTTACGTATCGTCATCACTTTATTTATCGGGTTAAGGATGCCACCCTGAAAGCCAACAACAACTCGTGCTGGAATTCCAGCTGCTCGCATGATGAGGGTGAAACTACTTGCATAATGCTCACAAAAACCACGCCGGGTTTTAAATAAAAACTGGTCAACAGAACTGAATCCCGGGGTTAGAGGCGGATTAAGTGTGTAGTAAAAATCCTGTTGATTAAATATCTGCAATACGTGATTAATGATTTCAGTATTATTAGTATATTTTTGCGACAAATTTTTTCCGAGAGTGACAGTTTCAGGATTAGTGTTTTGCGGGATATTTAGACCCGACTGTTTCTCCCACTTTGAAATATGTGCCTTTGTATAAGAGTCTAGTACTGATGACATGTCATATTGAAAAAGCCCACTAATTATTTGACTGGACTGTAACGTGTAGTTGCTACTGTAAGTTACACCAGCGGGAACTCTAACCGGCATATCGAGGGCATATAACCATATTTTATGATGTGGTTGTAGTGTAACTCTATAATTTATTTTAGAATTCGTCGGCGAGTATAACTGGTTGAAAGCTGATGGGTTTTTTTGTCCTCTATCCCATGTGTTGCCATCAAAGTTCCATAATACCATTGCACGCCAGTAAAGTTGGTTATGTTCGGGTATTATATTTGAAAACTCAACTCTGAAAGCCACTTTACTAGATTGAATAAGACTGGATATATTGCCCGGTGACATGGTGTCACTTAAACCGGTTTGAGCAGTGTTTTTTTCCTCGGGCAGTTTCCATAAAGGCCCAGATATTCGTGGGAAAAATACAAATAGAATCAGCATTAATGGTAATGCCTGCAATAAAATTTTTGTAGCAAATTGAAACTTATACCTGACGTCTAATTCAGTATTGCCCTGATTAATACTAAACAGGCTCATGACTAAAACGATAATCGACAAAAGCATTAATATAACAGTAGGAATATTCTGTGAGAAAAGAAAATTCGTGATAATAATAAAAAAGCTTAATGATATTAAAAGCATATAATCACGAGTTGTGCGGCTTTCATGTAGCTTGAGGGCAAGCAGTATTGAAAGAATAGCTGAGCCTGCTGTCTTGCCTATTAATGTGCCATAGAAAATATAGACTCCGGCAAACGCAAATATACTAATAATAAAAATCAGCCATTTAGGCGCAAGCCATTTATTATGATGAAGTGTCAGCATCCGCCAAAAAAACAAACTGCCTATAAGTAAAGTGACCCATATTGGAAACCGAGTAATATGTGGAGCGATAACCAGTGTGAGTGACAATATGACCCAAAAAACAGGCGAGTTATTGTAGCGCTTTATAGGCGGCAGCCAGTTCATTGAGTGGTGCCAAAAAGTGCCAGAGCGGTTAAGCACTGTTGTTTATGATGCAAACCATTGAATGGTTTAATCGTCAAACCGGGAAGGTTAAGTCCGTAAATAAAGTTTTTATCGCTGGCGTCGAGTATCATCCGACATAGAATGGATAAACGTTTTTCTGTGCTATATTGCTTGTCACTATCCGACCAGTTTATGCTGATATGCTGAGCCGCATCACTGGTAAATAATTTAGTTTGTAATATGCCGGTTTTTGCAATTGCTTTCCAGGCCATATAGGTAGGCAAGTCGCCCGCATGATATTCGCGAAGGCCGGTAAAGTCATCAACGCCCTGCTGGCTGCTATTGTTTATACCATTGCTGGTATCATGTGTGAAATTCAAAGGGTAGTGCTGTTGTGCGGGTGCAGGATAAACCAGACACCGGCTATCGAGTTTTAGCCAGCTCCAGGCATGGAATAACCCAAGTGGAAATTCACTAAAAATTTTAATCCGGCCGGCATCAATATAGCCTCGTTTAGTTGTACTCAGTATTAATGATGTAGTGGCATCATAGTTATTAATAATATTGGCCGTGTTAATTTGACCGGATTCAGACTGTAATTGTAATGCGGGATGAGTTGATTGATGTTCGCTGATAATCTGAATGGGAAAGTGTATGTCCTGTCCGGCAAAAACAGGTTCGGGGCGTCCTATTTTAACTTTTAGCTGATTGAGGTTTGAATGGGTATAAATCATTCCCAGAAATCCCAGTGAACCCAGCAAAAAAGTAAGCATGTAACCCAGACTGTTTTCATAATTAATAGCACCGAATAAAACTAAAAGCAGAACAACAAAATAAGTGATGCCATTGCGAGTGGGTAATATATAGAGTTGATGTCTATTAATAATTTGCTGAGTATCGGTCACGCTTTGGCGTTTATCAGCCCAGTTTAAAACAGCGCGTTCAAAAAAATCAGGGATTAGAGGTAAACCGGTAAAAGATTTTCGAGATGACACTAAACGGCAACCTGCTTAATTAGCTGGCTAATTAACGAATCTAAACTTTTGTCCAGATGCTCGGGATGAACCTGTAATCGATGTGCTGCTACACAGGGTAAAACGTGCTGTACATCCTCGGGTAAAACAAAATCACGATTCTGTAAAAGCGCCCAGGCGCGCGCACAACGTTGTAAAGCTAAGCCTGCACGTGGTGACAGACCACAAATAAATTCGGCTGAGGTGCGACTATTGTGAATGATCGCTAACACGTAATTCAGCAGTGCATCTGACATGTGAATGTTCTGTACACTATTCTGAATCTGTATTAATTGCTGTGGGGTGATAACCGTATTTAACTGCTCTATCATCTGATGCCGATTATGTCCTTTGAGCAACTCCATTTCTGCCTGATGGTCAGGGTAGCCTATGTTAATGCGCATTAAAAAACGATCGAGTTGTGATTCAGGCAAGGCAAAGGTACCTACCTGCTCTAAAGGGTTTTGTGTGGCGATAACAAAAAATGGGCGCGGCAGTGGCCGGGTGATACCGTCTTGGGTGACCTGCTGTTCCTCCATGGCCTCAAGCAGGGCACTTTGGGTTTTGGGGGTTGAACGATTAATTTCATCGGCCAACAAAACCTGTGTGAAAACCGGTCCCTGATGAAAGGTAAAAGCCTGCTTGCTTGAATCAAAAATGGAAATACCCAGCACATCAGATGGTAACAGGTCACTGGTAAACTGGATGCGCTGGAAATCCATGCCGAAAACTTTGGCTAAAGTTAGTGATAAAGTCGTTTTGCCGACGCCGGGTAAGTCTTCTATCAATAGATGTCCATTGGCAATTAAACAACTCAAAGCGAGCTGTATCTGTTCAGGCTTACCAAGAATAATTGAAGAAATTGATTTTTGAGTTTGTGCGAGTAGCTGCTGTATCTGTTGCGTCGATAATATGGCTTGGGCGGACATGTACGTTTCCTGATGTTCAATATGAGGCAAAAAGTTTCAGTATTATTGTAGATGATTAGACAGTATAAAGAATCACTGCTGTTCCGTTAACTTAAAAATTGTGATCATACCTGCCTTCGCAGGTATAGCGGATTTATAAAATCAATTTTCATTTATACCAATAGGTAGAGCCGGTGCAGTTTTCATGATTGTTCAAAATTAGTGTAAAACAGCAGCTATACTTAGTATTGATATTTTAATCAAAACGACTATATAGAACCGGTGTCAGCTCATAACATAAAAAAATCATCTTTTACAGGCATTCCTGATCGGCCTGATATCGTGGATGATATTCTAAAACTGAACAGCTCCCGACATAATTTGGTCAAATCTGTGGAGTTATTAACTGAAAAATATCCACAATTTTTTCAACGAATTCTTTGTATTATCAATTCCGAGCATTTAAGCAGCAGTGATAATAACCAGAATATGTATCAGGCGATCAATAGTTGTGGACTAGATAATGTCATTAGGTTGTCACTGTTGCAAATTGTTTTTCGTGCATTTAATCAGTATAAAGTTTCAGGTATCGATATGCAGGCATTCTGGCAGGACTCATTGCATCGTGCTGTTTGTGCGCAGAAACTAGGAGCGTTAACAGGATTGAATGCACAGCTGTGTTTTACGGCTGGTTTTGTGCAGGATATTGGTTACATTTTACTGTTTCTGGAACAGCCCCAAAAAGCCATGTTGTGGTCTGAATTTCGAAAACGTGAACCGCAAGCACGTTTGAATATGGAACAAAGTATTTTTAAACGTCAGCATGATACGCTGTTAAAATTATTTTTACAGAGCTGGGGTGTTTTTCCTGAAATGTTACAGGCGCTTTCATCGCATCACAATTGCAGTAGCCTGGAAAATGAAAATACTGATAAACCGCTATGTAATATTCTACATTGCGCTGACTGGGTAGCTGCGGTATTCACCGCGAATGATAAAAGTTTTTTAATTGATCGCTGTCGAAAAATGTTGAAGGATGAATATAAGTTGTCGACAGATGACTTTGAAAAGCTTCTGGCAATGATTCCTGAAGAAGTCGAGCTGAATGCACAAGCATTAGGTATCGGTATTAATAAAACATTATCATTTTCACAGATATTAGCTGAAGCTAATATCCAGCTTAATAAACACAATTCAAATTTTCAGGAACTGAATACACGATTAGATCAGGCATTAGCCGAGCGCGACCGTCTGTCTCAGGAGATAGATAGAGATCTGAATCTGGCACGTGAAATTCAGCAAAGTCTATTGCCGGAAAGTCGTGGAAACAACTACCCCCTAAGTGGGGTTAATCTCTCGGCAAAGAAGCTCTCGGGAGACTTTTACGATTTTTTTGAACTTGAGAGTGGTGATATTTATTTTAATCTTGGAGACGTCTCTGGTAAGGGGGTGAATGCTGCTTTGTTAATGGCAAAAACCTGCAGTCTGTTCAGGTGCCTGGGGAAACGTATTGATGAGCCAGCAACATTACTCTATGAAATAAATAATGAGCTTTGTGAAACATCAATACACGGCATGTTTGTTACCATGGTTGCCGGTTTATATTCACCTGAAGAAAACACCGTACACCTGGTAAATGCAGGTAACCCTCCAGCCTTATTGTTACATGAAAATGGTATTTGTCAGGAGTTTGAGGCAACGGCTCCACCATTAGGCGTGATAGAAAATATGACGTATGCAGAGTATAAAATAAATTTAAAAAATGGCAGTTTATATATGTATTCTGACGGCGTTACTGAGGGATATATCAATAAAGATAAAATGCTGGAATTAAGCGGGCTATTTTCACTTATTTCAAAGTTTAAAAAAGATGTTTTAGTCACCGACAGGTTGAGCTTTATTGTAAATACCATACTTAATTCAGGTGTAGATTTACGTGATGATGTGACTTTGTTGTTACTTAAATCACCGGAATGTCATGGTTAAGCTGGAGCGTATACATGTTATGTCTAGAACAGATATGCTAAAGCCTTTACGAATATTTGTACGTGAGGTGACAGCTAAACAAACAGATAATAAAAAAACCATAGATGACATAACTATGGCCGTTAATGAAGCCTGTATGAATGTTATTCAGCATGCATATAAAAGTGTTGATGACGGAGAGATAATTATAGAGTTCTGGAAGGATAAACAGGATATTTTAATAAAAATATTTGATCAGGCAGCGAAGGTGGATATTACAAAAATTAAATCCAGAGATCTTGATGATGTTCGGCCTGGTGGCCTGGGTGTGCATATGATTACGCAATTGATGGATACGGTTGAGTATAAATCCAATGTTAATACAAAGGGTAACTTACTTGAAATGCGAAAGAATATAATTAATTAATGATCAGGGAAAATTAAAATGAAATACCCGGTTTCACAGCATTTGAATTATTCAGTGATGAGCTTAGCTGGCGAAATAGATTTAAATGAGTCGCCAAATGTTAGAAAACAAATTTTAAACTATATTAATAAAGATATAGAACTGTTAATTGACTTGTCAAAAGTTGAATATATCGATAGCTCCGGAGTTGCCAGTTTAGTTGAGGGATTGCAGACTGCGCGGTCTAAAAAGCTTAATTTTGCATTGCTTGGGGTGAGTGAGTCTGCAATGCAAGTGTTGCAGTTGGCACGGCTGGATACGGTGTTTAGTATTTATGAAACACTGGAGGATGTTGAGTAAGTTTAAAGCAATGAAACATAAAATTGAAAAATTAGGCCAGTTAACCATTGGTATAGTCGAAGAGCTGGGCTATGCAGTGATGTTATTTGTAGAGTCAATTTATTGGCTGGTTTTCGGGCGTCTAAATAAACAGCCGGTAGCCGGGCATCTGATCTTTTCACAGGCGGTACAAATTGGCGTCACTGCAACGCCAATTGTAATTGTATTATGTTTTTCAGTTGGCATGATGTTGGCGATCCAGGGGCTGGAAACACTAAAACCTTATGGAGCACAGGCTCAGGTAGTGACCGGTATTGCGATTGCGGTTGTGCGGGAGTTTTCTGCGTTAATTACCGGGATTATTGTTGCGGGTCGTTCCGGCTCCGCGATTGCTGCACGAATTGGTACGATGAAAGAATCACAGGAAATTGATGCCCTGCGGGTTATTGGTATTAATCCGGTGCGATACCTTGCTTCTCCCGCTTTACTCGGGATGTTAATTGCGATGCCGGTATTAACGTTAATGGGCGATTTAATGGGTATGTTGGGGGGTGCGGTTTATACGTTGTATGAACTTGGGATGCCATTTGAAGTATATATGAGCCGTAGTTTTGATGTGATTGGTGTGTTTGATCTAATGCAGGGTGTGTTTAAAAGCCTTGTGTTTGCAGTGTTAATTGTGATTGTTAGTGTGCTCAATGGTTTTCAGGTTAAAGGTGGTGCTGAAGGGGTCGGGTTAGCCACTACACGTGCAGTGGTCATGTCGATTAGCGCGATTGTGGTTGCGGATATGATTTTCACTTTTTTTCTGACCAGGATTTAATTATGCAAGGCCCAGAAGATGAAAATATCATTCAGGTGCGTGATTTAGTGACGCACTATGGCAATAAAAAAATATTAAATGGTGTTGATCTTAATGTTAAAAAAGGCGAAATCATGGTGATTATGGGTGGCAGTGGTTCAGGAAAAAGTACGCTGCTGCGTTATATGCTGGGATTAAGCAAACCTACTTCGGGAAGCATTGAGTTACTGGGTAAGGATATTACCGCTATGAGTGATAACCAGCTTCACCAGATGAAGAAAAAAATTGGTGTGTCATTTCAGGGAGGTGCTTTATTTGGTTCGTTAAGTGTTACCGAAAATATACAGTTACCATTGCGTGAACATGCAAAGTTAGATATTAATACCATGCGTATTATGAGTCAGATGAAGCTTGAAGTTGTTAATCTGGCAGGTTTTGAAGATTTAATGCCATCACAATTATCCGGTGGCATGATAAAACGTGCGGCACTGGCTCGTGCAATTATTCTAGATCCACCACTATTGTTCTTTGATGAGCCATCAGCCGGGTTGGATCCAGTGGTTTCTGCCGAGCTTGATGAGTTGATTTTACGCTTACGTGACGCCATGGGTATGACCATTGTGGTGGTAACCCATGAGCTGGACAGTGCATTTAAAATTGCGGATCGAATTACCGTTTTAGATAGAGGTAATATTTTATTGTGTGGCACAGTGGCTGAAGTTAAAAATAGTGATAATGAACGAATTTATAATTTATTACACAGAAAGCCACGCCGCGATACAGTAGATGTTGATGAGTATTTACAGAGATTAACCGGCACTAGCCTGAATATTGAATCGGTTAAATCGATAGAAGATAACCGATCTGAATTTCTGAGTAATTAAGAATATTTAAAAATTATGAAAAAAGATAATATAAATTATTTTATGGTTGGCCTGTTTGTACTGGCGGGGTTTATTTTATTATTTTCGATGCTGTTTAAAATTACCGGTGGCCAATCTAATACCGATGATTACTTTGTTGAATTTGATAATGTTACCGGCATTAAAGATGGTATCGTTGTGACTTACGGTGGCTATGCCATTGGCGCGGTGCAGGGGCTTGAGCCGATTTTTAATTCGGGTCAGACAGTTTACCGGTTAAGTTTACGAATTAAGTCCGGTTGGAAAATCCCCGTTGACAGTACTGCACAAATTGTAATGCCAGCAGTAATATCTGACAAACAGATTGAAATAACTCAAGGTGTATCACAACAGTACTTAGCGCCCGGTGGAACCTTAAAGAGTGCAGAGGCAACTGATATTATGGAGTTAGTTGATTCGATTGCTTCACAATTAAATCAATTCATTCCTCAGTCAACTCAAAATATAAACAACTTACTTGTAAAACTAAATACTTCAGCAGATAAGGTTGGGCTGATATTAAGCGATAAAAATGTACAGCATTTAAATAATGTATTTAAATATGCGGATTCATCCGGCGAAAGCCTGTCTGAGCTGGCGGCGGGTTTTACCCGTATTAATAAACAGTTGGATAGTATCCTGAATCGAACCGACTTAATTCTAAACGATAACAGTGAAGATATTCGTTATACCGTTATTGAGCTTAAAAAGTCGATTGATGTTGTATCCGGGCGTATTGAATCAGTTATGTATAATCTGGATGCCACCAGTCAGAATATGAATGAGTTCAGTCGTGAACTGCGTAATAATCCGGGAGTGGTGTTAGGCAGTAAGCCACCGGCTGATGCACACGGTAATCAATAAGGAATGAATATGTTTCGTGTCGTGTTTATGGCGTTGTTATGCATGAGTCTGATTGGCTGTAGCTTAGGCGGTGGGCCAGCACCGCAGGATCATTTTTATAAATTGCCCGAAGTTGAACTGGCGGCGCAAGCAACGCCGGTGTTTGATGAGCTGGTGATTAAACCCGTTAAGTCATCAGGGCTCTATCATGAACGGGCAATTCTGTTTATTGACAGTGACCGGCCACTGGAGCTGCAGCGCTATCATTACAGCTTCTGGTCAACTAGCCCTGCTGAGCTAATACATAACGCCCTGTATGAGGGATTACAGTCCAGCAGGATTGCAAAGCATGTCGCCCGTGATCTATCAGCGCTGCGTGCTGACTATATAATAGACAGCCGGATTGTACATTTTGAACGCATTATACAAGATCAGCAGGTTAGCATAGAGGTTGCACTGGAAATATCGCTGCGCAAAGGCGGTGTCGCGGGCGTGGTGTGGACGAAGCGCTACAGTGTAAGCAAGGTATTAACAAATACGGATATGCATCAGTCAGCACGGGCTTTTGGTGAGGCACTAAAAGATATCGCCTCCCGGTTGGTTGCCGATTTGCTCGCTCTTTAACCACCTGTTAATTGTTCGTTATAAAATGTAATTTTTGCTAAAGAATTTTCACTTCCCGCCGATACGCTATTTGAAATCTTTTAAATTTGTACTGGACAGGGTAACTCTATGTATATGTCTTATCATCAGGCTGTCGTTCAGCAGGGTGTATATCATCAATTCAATGGCTTAATTTTTAGTGATATTAGCTTTGGGTTTTTACCCGCCTTTAAAAATTTAAATGACCAGCAGGTACATTTGTCGCAGGATCAAAATGGCGAAATCTCGATCATGCACTTATTTGATGGTCTGCCGGAATGCTGGATAAAAGAGAAAGATGATAAAGGGGCTGCGTTGACATTAAAGTCAGAAATTATCGCCGGGTTTATGCGCAATGCTGAGTTTTATACTTTGAGTGAAATTGTGAATAATATTAAGGATAGTTAATTTTATCTTACTGTTTTTGTCAGTCTTGTAATACGGCTAATGCCTTCAAGTGCTAAATCACTAGCCGCCAGAGACAGGATTTGAGACAGAGGTTCGGGACTAAAACTTAGCGGCAGGCATTCGGGATCAATAATTCAAATTTTTGGGATGTGTTAAACGGAGTAAGCTATCTCCATAGAAATCAATTCGCTAATAACTTAAATATCAAGCCCGACACTAATCATTTCTCCCCATTGCTGTAAATCACGCAGTACCTGTTTTTTATCATCGTTCAGATCAGGGTTTTCCAGTTCGTCATTGAGCATCTGTTTAAACGTTTTAAAATTAATGACTTTATTGTCGTCGCCGGTGAATTTCTCAGTGCGATAGGCGTTCCACTTTTCTTGTTCTTGCGTGGTTAAACTGTCCGGGTAATTGCGTGCCCGATAGCGAAATAGCATTTCTGGAATACGCTCATCTTCAAAATTTAAGTCAACCACGGCCAGTTCTTCAGCGCTGAGACTCCGAAGTTTTTGCATGCGGCTTTTATCGTCAGAGCTGAAAAAACCACCACTGTATAAGTTTTTATCCGGATCGGTTTCAGGCTCAAAAGGATTGTGGCTGAACACCTGCTGTAGTTTTTTATTTAAACCGGGTATGGCTTGCAGCATTTGCAGATGAGCTGAAATTTGTTGCTGGTCAATTTCTGTACGCTCAGCAGAGGCTTCATCGAGCGTATTCATCGGCGCTACAACCGGGCATTTATTGATGTGAATAGTTTTGATAGGAATGCGCTCTACGCCTTCCGGTAACTGGTCTCGCGGCGTATAGAGGCGCTCAATAATTTGCTCGGCTGAAAGTGTTTCTAAACTCTGTGGTGAAAAACGTAAGTCAAAAACAATCACGCCATTCTTATTACCCGGATGTTGCATTAATGGATACACCGCGGTGGTGTTACAGATGGTGCTGGGGTACATGCCTGAAGTATGTAGCACCATGTCAGGTTTGTGTAAGTTAAGTATTTTTGAAATCTGTTGTTTGCCTTTATTGGCTAAAACAAATTCAAACAGTTTGGGCTGCTTATCTTTAATTAATTTTGCAACCGCAATGGTGGCATGCACATCGGAGAGTGCATCATGTGCCGCTTCATGACTGATGCCATTGGCTTTGGTAATAAGTTCGAGGCGATTGCTGGCAATGCCTTTGTCATCTACTGGCCATTCTATGCCCTCTGGGCGCAGGGCACGGGTGATTCTGACTAAATCAATGATGTCCCAGCGTGAACAGCCATTTTGCCATTCGCGGGCATAGGCATCGAAAAAATTCCGGTACAGGCTGTAACGAGTAAATTCATCGTCAAATCGAATGCTGTTAAAACCGACGACGCAGGTTTGAGGTGTGGCAAACTGCTGTTCTATGCGGGCAATAAATTCAGCTTCAATTAAGCCATTAGTTAAGGTTTTCTGCGGCGTGATGCCAGTTATTAAACAGGCTTGCGGATTGGGTAGAATATCGTTGCTTGCCTTACAGAAAATATCGATGGGTTCGTCAATAATATTGAAATCCATATCGGTACGGATGCCGGCAAATTGTGCGATGCGGTCATTACGCGGGTCTATACCAAAGGTTTCGTAGTCGTACCAGTAAAAGCTGGGTGAGTGCATGGCAAATGTCTGTCAGATTGAATTGACGAGATTTTGAAGGCATTAATTTAATGTGTCAAATTGAAAATTGGACAACAGTAAATAAACAGGTAATGAAAGGCTATGAAGGCACAGAGTCGTCAGGATTATATTAACTGGAAGTTAATGATTTCCCGGGTTCGGCTCTGTGTCTGGTGTTAAATTTTTATGGTGTTCAGTTAAGAAGACTCTTCAGATGATTTTTGAAAAATCTGTTTTCTAAACATACAGGCAAACCAGAAACCAACGGTGTATACCAGACCGACAATAGCGGTCCAGCCGAGAATGCTTTCAGTGGACTGTCTGGCCTGAATACCGTCGTATGAACCGGTAATAATAAAGTAGGTTGCGGTGATAGTAATAATCAGACCAATTAACATATTAACTCTGAAGATGCGCTTAAATTTATTTAAGAGGGAATCTGACATAACTCGTAATACTCCATACTAATTAACCTGATAATGGGTTTAAATTTATCGGGTCAGATGTTTAATTCGTATTATAGAATATATTAATATTTTGTATTACTTACCTTGATTTATATCAAATTGAGTGAATTTCTATCGATTAAAGGGCATTAAATTCTGCATCTGAATTAATACTTAAACTGCGATACCAGCTTTTGTAATTCACCGGTAAGGCGTTCGAGTTCATTGCTGGAACTGGCCAGCTGGTTTGATGCGGCTGCATTCTCATCGGCAACCCGGCTAATCACCACCACATTCTGGTTTATCTCTTCTGAAACTGCGCTTTGTTCTTCTGAGGCAGTGGCGATTTGAATGTTCATATTAGAAATAGTCGCCACAGAATCGGTAATTTCATTCAGTGCGGTTCCCGCATTTGAGGCATTTTTAACGCTGGCCTGGGCTTTAACCTGGCCTTGTTTTATCGCGTCTACCGCGGCATGAGCCTGCACCTGCAGTGCACCAATCATTGATTCTATTTCAGTGGTGGATTGTTGTGTACGGCTGGCAAGGGTGCGAACCTCATCAGCAACCACGGCAAATCCACGTCCCTGTTCACCGGCGCGAGCAGCTTCGATTGCTGCATTTAAGGCCAGCAGGTTAGTCTGTTCAGCAATGCCTTTGATAACATCGAGAACGGTTCCAATCGATTCGGTATCCTGTGATAGTTTATTAATAACATTGACACCGGTTTCTATCTCGGTTGCCAGTGCATTAATAGACGAAACGGTTTCACCTACAACCGTTTGTCCCAGGCGTGCATTTTCATCGGCCTGTTGAGCCGAATCGGCAGCCAGGTTCGCATTGGAGGCAACTTCCTGAATCGTGGCGGTCATTTCGGTGACGGCGGCGGCAACCTGCTCAGTTTGCTGGCGCTGTTGCTGTGAGCCACTCTGGGTCTGATCAACAATAGCGGTAACGTCTTTGACAACATTGGATAAATTGCCAACACAACTGGCTAATTCGGTAATAAGCGCCTGAACTTTAACCGCAAATTTATTAAATCCGCTGGCCATTTGAGCAATTTCAGATTTGCCTTTTTCATCCAGTCGCTGAGTTAAATCACCTTCACCCTCCGCCAGATTCTCCATTGCCCGCACCGCAGAATTAATGGGGGTTGTGACCATCCGTGAAATTAAAAAAGCAATAATAATGCCGACAAACAAGCCGATACTCATGCCCACTGTAACCTTTTTACCTGCAGTAGACGCTTCATCCTGTAACTCATTACTGGTTTGTTCAATGAGGGTTTTTAAGGACGATACCAGTGAGCCCAGATCTTTTTCAATGTTTAAAAGTAACGGCCCAATTTCGGTTTTAACCAGATAGATATCAGTGCGGTACTTATCAGTAGAATGTATGCTTATTGCTTCATCCAGCTGTTTAAAATAGTTTTTATCAATTTCAATAAATTTTTCCATGGCATCGGATTGTTCGAAAGAGTACATATCCGCATTTTCCTGAAGATAAGCCAGTTTGCCGTTAATAACCTCGACAAAGGTTTTCATGTTTTCCAGATTTATGTCATTTCTAAATGCCAGATAGGTACGCAGTTCACTGGCAATTTGAGAGTTATAGTAGCGCAGATCATAGAGCGTCCGGCGGAAGGTGTCGCGACTTCCGTCCTCATTGTCCTCTTCATAGTCTGAATCAATCATCTGGCTGATTAATGTCTGTAGCTGTTGCGTGCTGGGATTGAGTTTTTCTGATGCCAGACGTTGTGCGGGAATATTCTCGCCAACATTACTGACCAGCATAACCATGCGCTGGCGATATGCTGATATTGCCTGAATATCTTTTTGAATTTTCAGGGCAATTTTATGATACTCCTGACTGTCACTGACAAGGCCAAACTCTGTCAGTTTTTGAGCCTCATTCAGTGCTAAATCAAGTTGTGCGAAGTAGGCTTTCTGGTAGTCACTTTCACGGGTTAATAAATAAAAGCCGAGCATACTACTGGCAGCTTCCAGCCGTGATTCAAGGTGTTGGGATGTTAATACAACCGGCTGGATTTCTTCTGTTACGTGACTAATACCATTATTTAAACGAATGAATTGTCCCAGTGTGCTTAATGAAACAAACAGTAGAATGGATAGAATCAGGCCAAATCCAAACCAGATTCGGTTTCTGATAGAAGTGTTGCTAAAAATAGTATTTAACCTAAAAATATTAAAAGATGAACTCAAGTTGTCACTCCCGTACAAGCACACAGATAATTTAAGTTATTATTAATTGGTTATTATCGGCGATATTCAATATAACTTAATAATATAGCAGATTATTCATAAAAAGCAGGGGATGGCTGGCGCTGTGTAGTCACATTAGCTGGTGATATTTCGATAGATATCAGCAACCTTAACGGGGAGTTGTTTAACGTCGTCAATCACCACATAACTGGCGTTGCCATACATGGTTTTTAAATAATCGCGGCCTTCTTTATCAATGGTGATGCAAAACGGGTGTATTCCCTGTTGACGGGATTCGAGCAATGCCATACGCGTGTCTTCGATACCGTATTCGCCGCGATAGCCGTCGTAATCTTCAGGTTTACCATCGGAGAGGGTAATTAGAATTTTTGTTTTGGCCTCAATATCTTCGAACATCTGATTAAAGTGGCGGATAAATACGCCGAGGCGGGTATAGTCCTGGGGTTTTATATTGCCGATGCGACCTTTAGTTTTATCGTCATATTCATCGTCAAAAGTTTTTACCGGATAGACTTCGCAGCGTTTGCGGGTGTTGCCGGTAAATCCGTAAATGGCGTAGCGATCGCCCAGTGTTTCCAGTGCTTCGCTTAATAGTACTAGTGATTCACGCTCCGCATCGTTAATCCAGCCCTTGGTGGAACCGCTCATGTCGACCATAAAAATTACGGCAATATTGCGCTCTTCTTTGTGCATTTTGGTGAAAATGTTTTCCGACATTTCCATGCCACTGGCCATGTCGCCCCAGGCTTCTACTAATGCATCTATGTCAATGTCATCCCCATAAGGTTGCTTTTTTAAGGTTTTATCTTCGCCGCGTAAAATTTCAAAGGTGCGGCGCAGGTTTTTAATTAAGCCGGAATATTTACTGACGGTTTGGTTTACAAATGCGGTGCTGCCGGCTGTAAGCTTAACTTCACGCAGGGCACACCAGTTTTTCTTATAACGCTGACGTCGAAAATCCCATTCTTTATGTAAAAATGCGCCTTCTTCGTGATAGGTTCCCGCCCACATATTTTCATCAGAGTTTTTTTCTTTTTCGGCAATTATTTTATAGTTCCCATCGCCGGCGGCGACCAGATAATCGTCGGGTATTTCACCTAAATCCTGAATGATAGAGCTCATCAAACTTTCAACGCCATCCGGTGGTTCAATTGATTCACCATCCAGCTCTAATTTATACTTAAAACCTTCCGGCATATTCGGGTCGGGAATTTCCTGTGCCGAAATTTCACGACGTTCGCTTTCATCCAGTTCACTGGCAGGCTTGTTTTTCTTTTCTTCCAGCACATGGGCAATGGCCTGGCGGAATAACTCTTTCTCTTTAATTAAACGAATTTCGCGGCGCAGCTCTACCTGTTCGGTTTGTAAGCAGCCTGCATAGAAACTTAATGTTGGCGGGGGTAGGTGATACACATCGGGCAACAATATTAAGATGTCTTCAACTGAGCTTTTAACATTAATGTTTTTTTCAATATTCAACTGCATTTTAGTATTAATTGCAATGTCCGATATTTTAGTGTGCTCGCCTAATTCACAAAGGCGTTGCATTTGCCGGTGAATGCCGGGCAATTCATGCTTTATTTTATGATCGAGTCGAATGGTTTCCAGCACATGGAACCAGCGCTCTGCTTGTGCCGGGTTTTTATATTGTGAAAAAATACCAGTTAAGTTTTTTCGCCAGGTGCCAAACCAGTTTTGCGCCCATAAAGAAACCACCATGCATTTATAAAGTTGAAAGTTATCATCTTTTTTGGCGTAGTGATTAACAATGGCGGGTAAAAAAATTGTCTCGGTATCGGTGTAAGTGTTCTTGTCAGTTTCAATTTTCAAACGCCGGCCATTTAATCCCATCACAAAATGCTCTAACATGTTGCATACATCTTCAAAAGGAATGCCGGTGAGCTTCTGGGTGGCATGGTGAGCAATGTTTTCAAGCTCATCAAAAACTTCAAGTGCACCGTATAAACCTTTGCTGTCGAAAACATCAATAGCCTGGTCGAGCCATAGCTCAATGGTATCTATTTCCATCAACTGCATGGCTTTTTGCATACGGTTAGCGAGTTGATATGCCAGGCCGCCGTTAGTATCTGCCGCTTTTTTTACCAGTTCGAGAATGGTGTCCTGAGTTTGAATGTCAAATTGCGCGAGATGTTGAATTACCGATTCGCTGACTTCAACAAACATATCGTCGAAGCGTTCTTCAATTTCTGCGAAGGTGAAGGGGGGTAAGCTCATGTGAATGATATGTGTCCGTCATTCCTGCGAAGGCAGGAATCCAGTGTCTTTAGAGTTGAAAAAAGTAACATAAATTTTTTAATGATTAAAACAAAGATGAACTTAATTCATTAATCGCCGCCAGCATTTCCGCGTCATCGGTTAGTGCCTGCGCAATAGCAGTATGGCAGGCATCTACCGGTGAAATACCCGCAGAAATTAATTTACCCGCATGCACCAGTAAACGGGTGCTGGCGCCTTCCTCTAAACCGCTGCCTTTTAAATTCCGCGTCATCTGCGCAAATTTCACCAAACGTTCGGCCAGTGATTGTTCAATGCCGGCTTCGGTTTTAACGATACGGGTTTCGAGCTCAGCTGATGGGTAATCAAACTCAAGCGCAACAAATCGCTGGCGGGTGCTTTGTTTTAAATCTTTTAATACACTCTGGTAACCAGGGTTGTAGGAAATTGCTAAACAGAAATCGGCGGTTGCCTCCAGTACTTCGCCAACTTTCTCCATTGGTAGTACCCGCCGGTCATCCGCCAGCGGATGAATTACAACGGTGGTGTCTTTGCGTGCTTCGACAACTTCATCAAGATAGCAAATGGCACCGTGGCGAACCGAGCGAGCCAGTGGGCCGTCTATCCATTTTGTTTCGCCACCGGAAATTAAAAAACGCCCAACTAAATCTGAAGCGGTTAAATCATCGTGGCATGAAACTGTAATTAGCGCCTTTTTCAAGCGCCATGCCATGTACTCCATAAAGCGGGTTTTGCCACAGCCAGTGGGGCCTTTCAGCAGAACCGGAATTTTCTGTTGATAAGCCGCCAGAAAAATATCAATTTCAGAGCCTACGGCCTCGTAATACGGCTCATCTTTAATGAAGTATTCTTCAGGCTTCAGGGATTTTGCAACATCATTCATCTATGGCTCCAGTACAGCGTGAGGGGGGAGTCAGGCAATACTTCATGTAATTGATTAATGGTTAATTTTTCTATTCGTCCTGAATGTACAGCGGGAGCTCAAGAAATTCAATAGGCTGCCGATAAAGAGGGATACACAGAGAAAACTAAATGACAACCCGATGGCTTTTTATCATCGTATAAACTGACTTTACCCCTGTTTTATAAGGGAAAATTCGAGTCAGAAGGAAATACTCATGGACACACATTTTGATAGCCGTATAAAAGGTTTTGATTTATCAGGTTTGAAAGCCCCTGAAAAAAATAATGAATATCTCCCCGGCACAAATGCCGGGTTGAACGATGTTAAAAAAACGGTTGAATTGCTGGAAAATCAATTAGGTAAAAATTTACCCGGATTTACGCCGATTAATGAATTGAATGCAGCAGATTTTACCCCTGCAGCCGTCGCCGATCGTATACTGGGCTTTGTCGAAACTGCCATTGCACAACGGGCTGGCAGTGAGGTGGAAGCGCAGAGCATGCTGCAACAAGCCAGAGAGGGTATTGCCCAGGGGTTTGCAGAAGCCCGGGAAATTTTAAGTAAACTGCCGGCGATGAACGAAAAAATTGCCGAACAGGTTGATGCTACCGAGTCACTGATTTTTAAAGGTTTAGATGAATTACAAAATTCATTGGCTAGCTCATCGGGTGCTTCAGTTAGTAGCTTGCCAGCAGCTCAAGTCATTTCAGAAAGTGGTTCTCTGTCCAGTCAGTTTAAGCAAAGTAGCCAGGCATCGATTCAAATAGTGACGCAGGACGGGGATAAAGTGAATGTGAATTACTCTGCATTACTGGCGTTCTCTGAATCACAAAGTTATTCAATCGGTGAACAGGGGACAAGTGCATCTTTTAGCTCATCAAGCTTTTCCTCGGCATCTTTTCAATTCAGTGTGCAGGGGAATTTAGATAAAGGCGAGCAGGAAGCGATTAATGCACTATTAGACGATGTCGGAGATCTGGCAAATAAGTTTTTTAGCGGTGATGTGCAGGCCGCATTTAATTCCGCCCTGGAGTTAGGTTTTGATAGTACAGAATTAAAAGGTTTTGCACTGGATTTTCAGCAGACTACCTATGTTGAAGTGGTGCAGACTTATCAGCGAACCGAGCAAATCAGCCAGCCGGTTGTGAGTCAGTTACCGGAAAGTTCTGCGGCCAGTCCATCCCCGGCAATTGATGTATTGTCACAATTGCAGCAACTGGTTGAGCAAACACAGCAAGCGGCGAAAATTGAATCGCCAGAGGACACGATTAAATCATTATTGTCAGGTATGCTGGATTTAATTAATGAAGGTGTAAAATCACCCCTGCAAGATTATATTAAAGATAGTTTTGAGAACGCTTGAAAAAATAAAGAGATATTATCCGTAAATGAATACAGATTACGCAGATAGAAAACCCAATTAATATGTTACTCATTTGCAGGATAACCTGCTTTTAATCTTCAATCGTGTTTTTCTCAGAAATCACATAACTGGCCAGGTCGCTAGCCACATGCGAATGATCATCGCCGAGTAAGTCTTTTTGCAATGCATCTTCGTCTATCGTTGCACCCAGATGCTTTACTATCGTGCGCATATCAATTTCTGCATTTTCAATACACGATGTGCCACCGGGTGACGGTGTCATATTGAAAATACCACCTATGCCACTGTCAATTTTGGCTTCACCCATTAGCAGTTCGCAGCGATTTTTGTCGATTAACTGCGGGCGAATTCCACCGACTTTATTGGCGAAGGTTAAGTCACGTAATTTTAGTGACGGAACAATTTTACGTACATCTTTTAAAAATAATAGTTTTCGAATCACGGGAATTTCAAACAGCATATTTTTAAACATGTAGTTACGAATGTCTTTTACTTTCAATAAATCCCACAATACTTTTGCAACCCGGCCATCAAAGCGAAACACCTGTAGAAAATCTGGCAGGGTTTTTAAATTGTATCTTTCTAAAATAGGCAGCACTAATGCGGTGGGGCCAAAGCGGGTGGCGCCGGGCACTAACACATCCGGGTCGCCGTGAATCGCCGCAAACGGCAGGGCATCATTTTGTACGGTATAGACTTTGCCATTTAAAACATGCGGGGTGAAATAGTAACTGCCGGCGATTGGCAGCACTGAATAGTGATGGCCATAGCCCATGTCGTGGGCGAGTTTTAAACTGTGGCCACCGGCACAAACTACCAGTGCTTTTGTGCGATAACACACGCCGTTGGTTTCTACCATGAAACCATTTTTGTCGAGTTTAATGTGATCGACATATTCGTTGTAATGCAGGTCGATGGTCTTTTCGGGGTGCGCTGTGGCTTCAATTTCGGCCTGACGCACAAATGAGCGTGACAGGGCTTCAAAATTAACCGCGGTGTATTCATCGGTGGAGCCGAGTGCAATAATTTCATCAGTGCGAAATTTGTCTTCGTTCATCGCCACATTCGGCTCAATGCGGGCAATGGCTTTTTTGTCCAGTAATTTTAAATACGGGTAATGCGGGCTGAATATTTCAAAGCGTTTTTTTAACAACTCACATTCCTTCTTACCGACGCCCAATACCATTTTTGAATATTTAAAAATAATGTGGTGAGCATCGGGCTGCGCTACCGCATAGTTGCGCAACATGCTGGCAGCGCGTTTGACTTTGAGGGCTTTGTCGAGGGTGTAATTGGTTTCTATGTCGCCGCAGTGCAGGGTTTGGCTATTGTTACTGGACAGTGAGTTAACCCGCGCTGGAGCGGCATATTTTTCAATCACGCCAATATGCTGAATATCCGTATATTTTGTGGTGAGGTAAAGCAATGCACTACCGGATACCCCGGCTCCGATAATTAATAAGTCGTATTGATTTGACATAGATAGCCCGTTGAATAATTTACGTTGATTTTAGCCTAAATCGGTGGGCTTTTTTGAGGTAAAATGCAGCCTTTAAATTAATAGTGGTAATAACATGGCGATTCAGTGGTTCCCCGGCCATATGCACAAGGCGCGTAAAGAGATTAAAAAGGTCATGCCTAAAATTGACCTGATAATTGAAGTACTGGATGCGCGCATTCCCTATAGCTCTGAAAATCCACTGATTGCAGAGCTACGAGGTGATAAGCCCTGCATTAAATTGTTGAATAAATCAGATCTGGCGGATGCTAAAACCACCCAGCTGTGGATCGATCACTTTCAGACGTCTCGAAATATTAAAGCGCTGGAGGTGACTCAGGAGCAACCGGCTAAAATTAAACAGACCTTAAAACTATGCCGGCAATTCTTTCCCGATCGTAATGTTTCGGTAAAGCCGATTCGAGTGCTGATTATGGGTATTCCCAATGTGGGGAAGTCCACTGTTATCAATACCCTTGCGGGACGTTTTATTGCAAAGGTGGGGGATGAGCCGGCTATTACCAAACGTCAGCAAAAAATTATTTTAGATAATGGTATTGAGCTAATGGATACGCCGGGTTTCTTATGGCCTAAAATTCATAATGTAAATAGTGGTTACCGGTTAGCGGTAACCGGTGCTATTAAAAGTACCGCGATGGAGTATGAAGATGTGGCGATGTTTGCAGCCGGCTATTTCTCTGAAGTGTATCCGGACTTATTGCGCAAGCGATATAAACTCGATGCACTGCCGGAGGGTGAGTTGCAAGTGCTGGAAACCATTGCAAAGAAACGCGGCTGTTTACAGGCTGGTGGGGTGGTGAATCTGCACAAGGTTTCGGAAATTCTATTAAATGAATTCCGGGCTAAGTTAATCGGACCAATGAGTCTGGAAACACCGCAGATGATTCATGCTGAGCTGGATGCGATGCGCGGGGAGCGGTAAATGGCTAAAAAATATAAAGATAAAAGGCTAACGTAAATGCACGCCAATAAACGCTAACACCACAAATTAACGCCAAATAGAATATTCGTTAAATATTGGCCATTCTTATAACGGGATAATTATTTACGATTTTATAAAGCCAGTGGATCCCGGCGACAAGCATGCTGGAATGACAGTCGGGTCATCTTAATTATCAGTCCATAAGTAAAAAACACATTAGTGTTCATTTGCGTTAAGTCTTTTATGGTTTCAGGGAATCACATAAAACAAAATAGAAAAGAAATGCAGAACACTTCCGGCAAGCACAAACAGATGCCAGATAGCATGATTAAATGCCAGCTTTTCCCAAACATAAAAAATCACACCGAATGAATAGCATAGGCCACCGATCAGTAATAAAACCAGTCCGCCGGTTTCAACCTGTTCAAGCATCGGGTTAATCGCAAAAACAATAATCCAGCCCATGCCGAGATACAGTGCCAGGGAAATTTTTTCAAAGGGTTTCCAGTTTATAAACTCCAGCGTTACGCCGATTAACGCGAGTGTCCAGATAATGCCAAATAATGGCCAGCCCCAGCTTTCGCGCAAGCTGATCAGTAAAAACGGCGTATAGGTTCCGGCAATGAGTAAATAAATGGCCGCGTGATCAATGCGCTGTAAAACCGCTTTAGCATTAGGGTGTGGAATCGCGTGATATAAAGTCGATGCGCCATAGAGCAAAATCAGACTGGATCCGTATATGCTGCTGCTCACTACGTGCCAGGCGTCACCATTGTGGCTGGAAAAGCGCACTAGAATCACCATGCCGGCAATACTCAGTAACATTCCCAGACCATGGGTCAGGCTATGAGCCACTTCTTCTGCAAGTGTATATGGCGTTTCTAGTGGCTGGCTCATGAGATATGCCTCAACATGTTGGATAAGTTATATTTAAATAACCGCAAGATCAGTTGTAATTACAATATAAATTGCCTGCATCGGCAAGTGTTATCTATTGTATTTACATATTTAAGTGTCTGATAAAGCTTATATAGTTCAATGTTTTATCGACAGGGGAGTGGGTTTGTCTTCAGCCTGCTACTTCATTTGAAGGCGCTTCAGCCTGATTACCAGACAAACCAGATGGAGCTGATGAGATTGATTCAGCTCAAAGCAGGTCGCACCTTAGGGGCTAATTAATAAAGTCATCAAGATTCAGTTATCAGCCTGATTAATTAAAGATGGAATAATTTAGTCCTGGCGGGCATCTTTGTATAACGGGGTTAAGCTGGCTAGTTGTTTGCGCCTTTATTAAGCAGGTGATATAAAAAGTACTGATTAATCTGTATCTGCCTAAATTCAGTAGTCCCGACTCATTTAAATTAGTAGTGATGATCAATCAGGAATGATATATGGGTGCAAACACGCATCTATTTTATAAAGCGCTTTTGTTTCTGGCTTTATTTATAACAATTACAAAGTGGCCGGTGTATGGTCAGGTATATGGTCGTGATCAGTCTGCTGATTTTTCGGCTAAGTTATCAAAGCAAAAAACAGTTATCAATATTGGTGTTCTAGCTTATCGGGGTAAGTCGCAGGCAGTGCAACGCTGGTCTGCAACGGCTCAATATTTATCGGCAGTGATTGGACAGCAGTTTGTGATTGTGCCGGTTAATCTGGATGAAATAGATGAAGTTATTAATTCCGGCAAGTTACACTTTACCCTCACCAACCCCGGTAACTATGTAAATCTTGAAGCTCGTTTTGGTGTGTCACGAATCGCAACAATGCAAACACGTGAGCTGGGACGAACGCGGATACGGTTTGGAGCGGTTATATTTACGCGTTCGCAGAATTTTGATATTCGTACCCTGGCAGATTTACGCGGAAGGTCGTTTATGGCCGTCAGCCCGGTGGCTTTTGGCGGCTTTCAAATGGCCTGGCGGGAGTTGGCCGAGCAAGGCATTGACCCTTTTACTGACCTGAGTGATTTACAGTTTGCCGGCTTTCCACAAGATAATATTATTCACGCAGTACTCAATGGTACGGTTGATGCAGCAACCGTACGTGCAGAAACGCTGATGCGAATGGTGGAGGCAGGCAAGGTAAAGTTGAATGACCTGCGTATTTTAAATCTACAGCAGGGCCAGGGGAGCTCGCTGCCACTGAGCACCCGGCTTTATCCCGAGTGGCCGTTTGCGATGTTGAAAAAAACCCCCAGAGATTTAGCTACGCAGGTGGCTCAGGCGCTATTGGCAATGCCGCAAAATCATCAGGCAGCACGTCTATCGCGTACCGCTGGCTGGACCGTACCACTGGATTATTCACCGGTGCATCGATTAATGAAGACCCTTAAAATCGGGCCGTATGAAGTACTCAGGCAAACGTCTTTTACATCCATATTAAAACGCTACGCACCCTGGTTTATCGGTGCGGCCATTGTGCTGGTGTTACTGCTGGTGGTTAATGGTTATATCACTCGCACTAACCGAAAGCTGACGCACACTCAGTCCGAACTGCGAGATGAAATTTCTGAACGTAAACGCTCACAGCAGGCGCTGGCAATTTATCGCAACTCACTGGAAGAGCAGGTGGCCGAGCGTACTGAAGATTTAAAGCGCACTAATCAGGCGCTGGAAAAAAGTCGTATTGCTTTGCGTGAACTGGTGCGAATAACCAGCGCGCCGGATTTATCTCATAATGACAAACTTGCACGGCTACTGGATACCGGTCGTGAATATTTCAATTTGCCAGTGGCCGTGCTGGCCAGTACCGCAGAAGAAAATCACCGTATTTGCCGAATTTCCGGAGATGCTAAATTAGCGGCCGGTCGTAGTGGGCCTCTGAGTAAAACCTGCGTGGCGCGGTTACTGGAATATAAAGGTGAACCATTAGACATTCCGAATCTTGAAGATGCTGAATCGGGGGACTGTGGCTGCCAACAGCAGGGCTGGAAAACCTATCTGGGTGCAGCGGTTATGGTTGATGGAAAAATTCATTGCAGTCTTGAGTTCGCCGGCAATCATCCGCGGAGTCAGCAATACAGTAAATGGGATCATGAACTGTTGAAAGTTATGGCGCAGTGGATAGGTGATGAAGTTGAATTGCAAATAGCGCATGCGTCGCAGCAGCGACATCAGGCTGAATTTGCACGGGTGTCGCGCATGAGTGCGATTGGTGAAATGGCCGCCAGTCTGGCACATGAATTAAATCAGCCGCTAACCGGTGCAATTAATTATTGCAGTGTGTGTTTACGCATGCTCAAGCAGGGTGATGCAGACATTAAAAAACTGACTCAGGGAATGAAAAATGCGGTGGAAGGTGCAACCATGGCGGCAAATATTATTCGCCGTATTCGAACCTTCGTACAAAAGGGTGACGCACAGCATGCGGCATTAGATTTAAATCGTGCGGTGGGTAATGTGGCGATGCTGGTGAAGCATGAGGTGAGTCGACATAAGGTAACTATTGAGCTTGATTTGCAGGAAAATTTGCCACGGGTGGACGGTGATATGATTCAGCTTGAACAGGTCGTGTTAAATTTTATCCGCAATAGTTTAGATGCGATGGAAGCCGTACCGCCAGGCCAGCGAAATTTATGTATCACCACGAAAAAAATAACAGGGGATAAAGTGATGCTAAGCACAACTGATAGTGGGGAGGGAATAGCCAGGGATGCAATGCCAAAAATATTTGATGCATTTTATACGACTAAATCAGATGGTATGGGGATTGGTCTGTCGATCAGCCGATCAATTATTGAATCACATCAGGGGATGATAAAAGCTCGTTCACTTCCCGGTGGTGGTGCCGAGTTTATTTTTGAACTTCCAATACAGCAGGTAAGCTAAATATGACTTCACATAATCCTGATGCAGATAACAAATTACCATCAACAATACCGGTAACGTATATTGTCGATGATGACCGTATGGCGCGTGAGTCGCTAAAATGGCTAGCAGAATCTGCGCATTTAAATGTCATGGAATTTGAACGTGGCGAAGATTTTTTGCAGCAGTTTAATCATAGCTGCCCCGGTTGTGTGGTGCTGGATGTACGCATGCCGGATATCAACGGCATGGAGTTATTTGCACGTTTAAAAGAATCCGGTGCCACCATTCCTGTGATTATAGTAACCGGGCACGCCGATGTGGCAATGGCAGTAAGGGCAATGAAAGCTGGCGCCTATGATTTTGTAGAAAAACCCTATAACGATGCATTAATGTTAGAGCTGATACAAAGTGCGATTAATACAGATAAAAACAAGCGTGAGCAGCAGTGTAAAATAGATAAAATTCAGCGACGCATTAATCGTTTAACGCCCAGGGAAAGTGAAGTGATGAAATTTGTTTTAAATTCTAAGCAGAATAAGGTTATCGCATCTGAGTTAGGTATTAGTATTAAAACAGTTGAGTTGCATCGTGCAAATTTAATGAGCAAAATGAATGCCGCATCACCGGCGGAACTGGTAAAGCTGGCAATGATGGCAGGTGTCGAAAAGTTAAATTAAATGCGTCTGGCCTGATTGTAGTGTTGCATTTAACTTCACTGCTATTCGCTGCCTGTTTTAACTAATTGAACCTGGAGTTACTACTTTTTGGTTTTATAATCTATAATAAGTTTGATCCATTTCACAAATTAAATATCCTTTTTCGATATCTCTCAAAAATCTAGGGCGTGCCCTATAAAACCCTAGGGCGTGTACCAGTTATTGTAAGTAACGCCATCACCTACACTCCATCAGCGTTTTACTTTCTCATTCAAACGAAGGGTTCGCCTTCGAAATAAGATGGAGTTAACAGTATGTCTAAAATGATACACCGTAGTAAATTAAAGTTTAGTAAAATAAAACTTAAGCTGGGTGCCATAGGATTAATCAGTTTAAGTTTTGCGTCTTTTGCTTTTTCGCCACAGGTATTGGCATCCGATAAAAAAATTACCATTATTCATGTTAGTGATGTGCATGGCCATATGCGTCCGCATGATGAAAATTTTCTAGTATCCGGAAATCGAGAAAATGCCGGTGGTGTTGCGCGCTTAGCAACCGGTATAAAAGAAATTCGTCAGAGAGTGGGTGTTGAAAATACGTTAACATTTATGGTGGGTGACTCTACCCATGGTGGAGCTGAAGTATTATTCACATTGGGTAATGCCATTATGCCGGTATTCAATGCATTTGGAATTGATGCATTTGTGATGGGTAACTGGGATTTTGCATACGGTACGCGGGTAACACGTAGTCGTTATGTGGATTCGTTAAAGGGGAAAATCCCCATGTCGAAAAATAACCAGACTACATTAAGCTCAACTATTGCTGCCTGTGATGGCAAAGGCAGTGCTGCCGATTGTAATGTGATCGCAGCAAATTTTGCAACCGTTGCCAATAATGTTTACTGGTTTAAAGAAAATGCGAAAGGTGCTGCGCGCAAGCCAAATTTGTCTGCGGATAACCGGGTGTTTAAGCCGTGGGTTATTCGTGAAGCTAATGGAGTAAAAGTCGGTTATGTTGGAATTACCAGCTCGCGTTTACCGGTACAAAATCCGTTATTTAATCTAGGCTTACGTTTTACCAAAGGTTATAGCGAGTTGCCCGCCGACATTGCCGCAGCCAGAGCCGCAGGTGCGGATATTATTGTACTAGCAACCGAGTTAGGTTTTGGTGACAACATTCAGATTGCAAAAGAAATTGAAGGTATCGATGTTATTTTAAGTGGTGATACTCATGAAGCGATTCCTGATGCAATAGAAATTAAAAATGTATTCAGTGGTAAAAAAGTCATTATTGTTGAATCAGGTGAAGACTCTTACTTAGGTGAGTTAACACTGAAAGTAGAACACGGAAAAATTGAAGATTATGAATTTAATCTGCATGAAATGACAGAAGAAGTGGCTGAGGATACATCTGATTATTTTGTTAACGGTGGCATTAAAGCGCTGGTTGAACAAAATACCAAAGGTTTTTATAGTGGCCCTGCTTTCACGTGCCATACATTTGGCCCCGGTGGTTTTCAGTTTGGAGAAGGTCATCACTTATGTACACCATTAGATTCAGTCGCGGGTTACACTGAAGTTCTGCTGGAACGTCGTGATGTTATTGGTGATTTCTTTAATAACTTTATCGGTGATGCAACACTGGCACTAGGTAAGAACACAGGTGCAAATATTTCTGATGATAATGCCTTTGCGATTACCAATGGTTTTCGTTTTGATATTCCGGTATTAGCCATGGGAACGCCATTAGATGGCCCGGATGGTGGCGTGTCTGATGGTGCGATTACGGTTGGTGAAATTTATAACTACATGCCATTCACACCGGCGGTATCGCTAGTTGATTTCACCGGTGGATTATTACGCGGCCGCTATGAAAGTTTCCTTGAAGGTATTTTTGATCCGCATTCTTTCCGTCATCGCGGTGGCTGGTGGATGGGACTTTCTGACAACATGCGCTTTGTACTGGATTTAGAATTATCACCCACTTCAGTGCCGTTACAGACACTCGGGGGGCGGATTTTATCCATGGAGTTAAATGGTAATGCCGTTGATCCGAGTAAGGTATATACAGTTGTAAGTTGTTATCCTAACGGTGAAGGCACTGATCGGCAGTGTCGTACTTCCGGTGGTCGCAATATGCGCTTCCCCTGTGGTGACTTTAATGCGGATTTAGATATTGCTAGTGTCGTTGGAGTATGTGATCCATTAAATACAGAAAACATAGTGGATACCTCGCGTAAGCCGGTAGTGTTACAAGTTGCCCCGAATGATTTCTGGGTGCCGGCGATGGTATTGCGCGAACATCTGAAAAATCACATTATTACAGAAGCTGATTTTGGTCCACGCCGTAAAAATACCGAAACGGTTCCTTATAATGGTTGCCCGAGTTCACCCCCGGTATTGGATAAAGACTGTGATGGTGTGCCCGATTCAACGTATGGTGAAGTTCAACCGGCATTCGGTGCAGGGCCAACCTGGTTGGGTCGCTCAGTTGTGGGTAAAAAGAAAGGTCATTAAATGATTAATATAAGATAGCAATATTTTTTAAACTTAAAGCATCACTTGTCGGGAGATAAGTGGTGCTTTTTAGTGTTTGAAGCAGTTCTCATTAATAGTGCTTGATAGTTGCTATTATAGAAATTGTAATTTTATTGTGTGGGTCCCCCCTGAGGTTTTTATGTTTAGAATACGTGCGCTTTTAACCGTTCTTTCTTCTTCCAGTTTATCTTTAGTTTTAATTTTTGGCCTAACAGCCTGTGGTGGCGGCGGGGGTGGTGGTGCGCCGGCAGCACCAACGGTAGATAATGGTCAAACTGCATCAAATAAAATCAGTCATAATGCAGGTAAAGACTGTTTAAACTGTCATAAAACCGGTGGCATAGCTGCAGGAAATGCGACTTTTTATGCGGCGGGTACTGTTTACAAGTCCAATGGAAGTGTGCAGGCAGGTGCGACTGTAAGACTATATGTAAGAGATACCAATACGATTGTTGTTAGTATGAAAACAGACGACAGTGGTAACTTTTATACAGAGCAGCCAATTGAGGGGCTCATGACAACAGGCCTTAATACCGAAGTAGAAGGCCCTGGTGGATTACGAAGAACGATGCCAGGAGTTGTTTCTAATGGCGGTTGTAGTGTTTGTCATGGAAACCGTGGTGTCGGTAAAATTATTAGTAATTAAGCTTTATATGCAGTGCCATAATACGGTGTGATAAAACGGATAGTCATGACATGAAATAAAAATATTTAATATTTATTCTATGTTTAAGTGTCTTTTACATTTTAAAAACAGCTGATTTATCGGCTGTTTTTTTTTAACAGTAAAAAATATATAACCTGTATAAATGCAGCTAGGGCAAACCCTAGTAAATTTCGGGTGCAACCCAGTTATAAAATTAATTCCCTCAACATAGACTCCCCAGCGTACTACTCCGAATTATCTAATAAGACAGGGGGGTCTAAAATGACTTCAACCTTAAAAGCTAAAAAACAGGTATACCGAACTACTATGCGACTGCTATCAGTATCGGCGGTATCTGTTGCGTTAACACTCGGCAGTGCATCATTTGCCTTTTCTCATAAAAAAGATGACGACAAAAAGAAAATTGTTTTCATTCATACCGGTGATTTTCATGGTGATTTAGATCCCCATGCCAATTTACGTGCAGGCTCTTCGGAGTCTGAAGGTGGTTTGGCACGTGTGGCAACGGTAGTGAAAAAAATTCGTAAAAAGAATAAAAAGAATTCTATTCACGTACATACTGGCGACACGATGGCAGGTAGCGCCATGGCGTCTTTCACTCGCGGTGAAGCATTAATTAATGTAGTTGATCAGTTGGGTATCGATGCATTTACACCGGGTAACTGGGAATTTTCTTTTGGTATTTATCGTTACCTGCAGTACTTCGGTACTGCGGGAGATATCCAGCCGATTGTTGGTGATGACTGGAAAACCATGGCTGTTGGCATCCCCCCGTTTGAACAGGGACATAAAAATACATTTGGTAAACCGTTTTCAGATGATTATCGTTGGGGGGCAATTGCGTCTAATGCTTATATCAACGGTACTAAGCCGGTAGAAGCCGGAGTGGTTAATAAAGGCACCGGTAATTTATTAACCCGGCCTTATAAGATCATGAATGTTAACGGTGTGAAAGTGGGTATTTTTGGTTGTACTACTAACCGCGGTCCACAGGTAGTGAGTTCGGTTATTACCAAGGGTATTAGTTTTTCAAACTGTAAAGGTGAAGTGCGCTTTCCACAAAATCGCCCGATTGCCTGGAATGGTGAGCACCCGAATCAGGATGCGAATGACCCCACAAACGGTTTTCGTGTAGAGCCTGAAATACCAAAAATGATTAATATTTTACGCAATGAACATAACGTAGATATTGTGGTTTTATTATCGGAAGCCGGCCTCGCTGAAAATATTTACAATGCCGAAAACTTTGATGGTATTGATTTAATTTTTTCATCCGATATGCATGAAACAACAACCGTTCCGGTTGTTGTCACTCAGCCTAGTGGTGCAAAAACCATTATTATGGAAGAGGGTGAAGATGCGATTCAGGTAGGTGAGCTGGAAATTGAAATTAAAAATGGCAAGCTTGATAGCTGGGAATGGAAGCGTCACCTGATTAATGAAGATGTGAAAGAGGATCGTAAAATTGTACATCTGATTAAACACATTAAAGCGCCGTATCAGAGCAAAGGTTTTGCTCATGGTAAAGATCACCTAAATCCGTGGTATTACACCAATCCTTATAATGATGCGATCTTAGATGATCCGCTCGACACGGTAATTGGTTCAACGGATATTGAATTGTCACGTAATCGTTTTTCCAATGAATTTGATCCGGATAATTTTATTATGCCGGCTGTTATTGAAGGTACGGGGCACAATCTTTTAGTGGATGCATTTCGAGTTGTTAGTGGTGCGCAGATTGGTGAAATTCGTGGCTTCCGTTATACCAATACTATTGTGCCGGGTGAAATCACTCTGGGTGATTTGTATCACTATATTCCAATAGGACCGCAGATAGCCAAAGCCAGTATTCCTTCTACGCCATCTAATGATAACAAGGTGGGCAATTTAGACTGGCCGCGTAATCTGCTACAAAATATCGAGCTGGGTGGTAACAGCACAATGAACCCGTTAGTGACTCGTTGGTCCGGTGGTTGGGCATGGGATTATAGTGGTTTAACTCTGGATTTTGATCCGTATGCGCCAAACTTTAATCCGGCCAGGCATGTGAATGGTTCACGGGTTTCAAATGTTGTATTAAGCGATGGTTCAAATCTGCAAGATAATCCAACCGTAGTTTATGCCTCATACTATTACGATGGTGACCCTAACCGTATTAACCGTAATCAGATTGTACCAAAAGGTAAGTGTACCAAGCAGTTTCCAGGTGATCCGGATGCGTTGCGTAAGTGTGTAGAAAATAAAACGCTGATTCTGGCGAAAAAGCCAGATGGTGCTTTAGTGATGGTTAATCCGGTTGATTACAAAACCTTACGGTTAAGCGGTGCAATTGAAGTGGTTGATGCGGTGGAGGTTGTGCGTCGATACATAGAGTCCGATAGCATTACGGTAACGGATATGCAGGGCAATGTGCTGAATTCAGCAACCGGTCTGGGCGGTAATCTGGAAGCAGCAGAAATGCCATTTCCACGTTACAACCTGTTGGCGCCATTAGTCGATTCAACTATTGAATTCGGCTTCCCGGCAATTGAGCCATTACGCGGCGCACCACCTGCAGGGTTTGTTTATCCTCAGGGTTACATCTCCGGTGTAGCCGATGAGCCAGATGATGAAGGTGATTTTTGATGTGCCAGCAATAGTAGACAGACCGCTGGTTCGTTCCCCAGGCGAGCCAGCCGGTTAATGATTTATTGTAGTTAGATCATTGCTTTAAATTATCGTTTACTTGTGAGCCTGTCCTTAGTTTAGGATGGGCTTTTTTTTGTCTGATATCAGGAGAATGTGTTCGTCTATATTAAATGGTATGCTTGGCAGCGGAAGTCATTAAATAATAAGGGATTAATAAATGAAAAATATAGTTTTTATTGCACTCGTGCTACTGGTGATACAAAAATGGGGAGATATTAATAATTATATTAACCCGCCAATGGATTATTCAGCGGCCCATGACGGTAAGGTTGTTCTTTATGCAACCAGTCGCTGCGGATATTGTAAAAGGGTAAGGCAGTTAATGAAGGATAATAATATCGCATATTTTGAATATGATATTAACCAATCTCAGGAAGGCCGTGCACAATATAATAAGCTGGGTGGCAGAGGTGTGCCACTTCTATTCATTAATGGTGAAGTTATTAGGGGTTATAATCCGGATAAAATTATAGCGCTGGCAAAAAAATCATGAAATTGTTTTCAATTTTATTTATGCTGATGAGTATGGAGCTGGTTTATGCGCAAAATGGTTTTAATATAAATACGCCTCAGGAACTTAATCAATCCTGTAAAGATAAGTCAATTGAATATTTTAAAGAAAAAAACAAAATACCACGTAACTGGTCATCTTTGTGGCGTACTGATGGTAATGTTATGGATATCAAGGGTACGTGGCAAGTAGATGATACTGAATATATTATAATGTGCAGGATCAAGCAGGGATTAAATGAAAGCATGGTGCTAATATCAATCAATGAGAAAAAATCGAATATCGTAGAAAAAAATACAACAGAAAAAATGCAATAAAAAATAATGTAGAAAAAATGTAATTGAGAAGCAAGCTTTCCTTGTTCTGACTGGTTCTGAACTATGATAATTATTACTGACCCGCAGGTGGAGACGGTTTTCAAACAGTACCCATCTCATTTAAAAGAAAAATTGTATTTTTTACGGAGCTTGATTATTGAAACAGCATCGACAATTCAGGCTATCGAAACCCTACACGAAACATTAAAGTGGGGAGAGCCGAGTTATATCGTAAAGCAGGGGTCTACGATTAGAATCAATGCTAAGAAGTCAGCTGCAGAGAACAAAGCGACTGATTGTTATGCTATATATTTTAACTGTAAAACAAAATTGTTAGATACATTTAAAGAAGTTTACGCGGATGTTTTTACATACGAAAGCAATCGAGCGATAGTCATTAGTTATAACGATACACCGGATGTGGAAGCATTAAAACATTGCATTGAACTGGCGCTTACCTATCACCAGCGAAAACACCTGCCATTGCTGGGTGTTTGATCTCATTTAATCTATTAAACCTGCTGTTAACCCCTGGCAAGTCTAGTACAAACCCTATTTATACACACTTTCGTTATCATGCTTAAATACACCTCGAGATCATCTGTCTAAATTTGATCAAGACTGAATGGCAGCGGTTGAGGGAATACCGGCAATTTGTCAGCACTCTTAAAAATGACATTATTATTAATGTAAACAATCCATAACTCAAAAACGACTGGGCGAACTCAAGTTTTATTAAGCAGCAAACGTTAATTCAATAAATAAATTAAGGAAAGTTAAAATGAATTTAAATACAGTTTGTAGTAAAAAAATGTTATGTCGAACTATGGTGCTGGCAAGTGTATTGTTTTCCACTCTCAACCATGGCGTGTTTGCAGATGCTAAAGATGATGATCGTGATGATAATATTGTCAGGGCCATAGTCAGCCCGCCGGTCGTCTCAAATGGTATTGTTGCGGGTGAACCCACTGAAATTATCGGCGTGTTAGCCGTTGAAGATGTATCACCGGGGTTAGCGATGTCACCGGAAAATAAAGGGTATAAAATTCCGGCAGGTGGTCGTATGGAAGTTGAGCTGGGTGGAGCATTTGAGCGTAATGGTGTTGATAATCATAAAGCCTTTCGTGCAATTAATAGTAATGCAAATTTTGTGTTAGTGACGGGGTTGCCGCAGGCACCAATTACCGCTGCGGCAGGAGATGGCGTACAGCATGGTAATTATACTATTTCTGATGATGGCAATAAAATTATTACCATTACACCTAATGTGGGGCATGGTAAAAACGGACTTGAAGGAAAGCGAGCAAAAAAAATTGGTATAAAAATTGTACATATTCGTCCGCGCCCAAATACTGATGAAAGTACATCTGCATTTACCAATGGTCCTGCGGGTAGTATCGGTACAATGGCAGTACGTATTTATAAAGCCAGTGGAAAAATTGATGAAAAAGGTTCAGCGTCGATTACATTTCCGGCGTCTGTTGGCCAGGTTGTCGGGGTAACCAATGCGGGTCTGGCGACGGCTGGGCAGGGTAGTCCGGCAACGGTTAGTGCGGAGTTAGTTGAATCAGTTAATTTTCAACGTGTTGCTCCCGGTACGGTGTTAGTGAATACGCTAAGAGGTGTCAGTTTTTCAGATGGTGCACCTTATGCACCACGCTTTTTAATATTCGATAAATTATCTAATCAACCGGATTCCTTTATACCGCAAAAAGGTCTTGCAGGAATCGGATATATTCAAACGGCAGATCCGACTCATGCGCATATGGTGCAGGACACAAATCATAATGGCATAGCGGATGCAGGTGACACGATTGTCGGGCACACTACAATTAGTGGTCCAGCGGATTCAAACCCGCAAATACTTTTCAGCGATGTGCTAACAACATCAGGTGATGGTGTTAGCGGGCCGAATGGAAGCATTTATAATGTAGCGGTTCGTATTGGCGATGCTGAAGGTGTTTACCGTATCACCGTTATTCTTGAGGATGGAAATGTCGCGGTGACAACTATTATTGCTGAGAATGATGATGACGATAATGATGAAAAAGAGCATTAAGCTAGGCTGAGCTATTATTGGTTTATAAGTAAAAAAGGCCCGGAAGTGGGTCTTTTTTACTTATAAACAGGTGGAAAATCACAGGGTTAAGTAAAGGTCATGTAAGCAAAACCAGGCAGGTGACTTCTTCCCGATCGTGGTATAAATGTTTAATTTTTA
>CAZHEA010000020.1:0-46848 GCA_964531165.1 uncultured Thiotrichaceae bacterium | reverse complement strand
TGAAGATTAATCCTGAAAAAATTCGCGATGTAATCGGCAAAGGCGGCGCGGTAATTAAGTCTATTACTGAAGAAACTGGCGTAACTATCGACATTGATGATGACGGTAATGTGAAGATTGCATCTAGCGACTTTGATAATGCGGAAGCAGCGAAGCTTCGTATCGAGCAGATTACGGCAGAAGCCGAAGTCGGTAAAATTTACGAAGGCGAAGTCATTAAGATTATGGATTTCGGCGCATTTGTACGCATCTTGCCAAACAAAGAAGGTCTGGTTCATATCTCTCAAATCTGTGAAGAGCGGGTTGAGAAGGTGAGCGACAAGCTTAAAGAAGGCGAGAAAATTCAGGTTAAAGTGCTGGAAATCGATCGTCAGGGCCGTATTCGTTTAAGCATGAAAGCTGTATCTGAGGCAACAGAAGCATAAACTTGTTTCTCTGTTTCGAATAAAAAAAGGGGCTGTAAGCCCCTTTTTTTATGTCTGCAAAATGACGAATGATGGTTTTGGATTGTTCGAGCCTATATCCGGCATCGATTTGTATTTATAAGATGTCGATTTAGCGGCTTAAGTGCCTGAGTAAACGGTCGTTCATCGATGAAAGTGACTATAATTCTATAGGCAGTTCACAAAAAATTAACCCCGCAAAACCTATTTTGTATAAAAAACCATCAGAATGAATGCGTTTAGTCTCGAAATATGAGACAACTTCTCAAATAAATGCTATAAATACTTGATTCAAGTATAGAAATTCATAAAATATACTGAACAAAACCGCCCTAAATGTGAGTTACTCGGCGGAATTTATAACTGGATTATGATCAAATCTACTGCGATTAGTAACAGGTATGTGTTATGTATAAATTAATTTCCTATTTTCTACTGGCCTTACTGCTGACATCATTCTCATTATCGGCAGCTGATGTCACCAAAGATCAGGTTAAAGGTCTGGACGAACAAGTGCAGGACATCAAGAAAGATGTCATCGATTTAACCGCTGAGTTACTACAGCTTGAAGAAAAGCTACTATTCCCATCCAATAGCCAATTTGCTTTATTCGTATCATTGGCTGATTCTGAAAACCTACGCCTCGATGCCATTCAAATTAAATTAGAAAATAAAGTGCTGGCTTATCACCTTTACACTTTTAGAGAGCTCGAAGCAATGCAAAATGGTGGTGTGCAAAAAATTTATACGGGTAATATTAGAACGGGAGATCATAAGCTGGTGATTAGTTATACCGCTAAGGCATTAAATGGTGGGGAGATGAAGCGCAGCGCAAGTTATACTTTGAACAAAGGAGTAGGCCCCAGGTTTGTCGAAATAAAAATTGGTGGCCCGGATGCAGGTGAGCAGGGATTAGAGTTTAAAGACTGGTAAGGTCTGTTAAGCCGGATTGCTAACGTTATGTTTCGCATTATATTCTTGTTCATAATATCTCTGACTGCTTTCAACGCGTATTCAGAAAACACCATAGATAAAGCTCCAGAGCTTAAAGATATCTTTTATGGTGAATCTTTATTCTATGCTTTTCAGGATAAGCACTTCGACGCCATCAGTAAACTCGATGCTGAACTGGGCCAGTTCTATTCGCTGGATAATCCGTCACTGGATCCATTTAATCAGCAGATTAATTTTGCCGAGTTCTCAGTCGGTAGCTTTGAATTGGCTTATCGCATGCATAACCGTGCAGGGCGTGCTATTAAAGCGATAATGGAGTCGAGCATCAATCAGCAGATACGCAATGAAGCGGCGTATCGTCTGGCACAGATTTATTACCGTAAAAACTCTCCCGAAAATGCACTGGATATTTTAGAAAACATACACGGTGAAATGGCGGAAGATATACGCGTAGATGAAATTTATTTACGTGCTCAGGTTTATATTTCTACGGGTAAATTTGCGGAAGCAGTTAAGCTATTAAAATCCATTGAAAATGAAGAAAAGTATAAAGGCTTTATTTTATATAATTTGGGTATTGCCTATATTCAGAATGATGAAGAGAAAAAAGCCATTGCAGCCCTGACTGAAATGGGAAAGATAAAAAGTGATGATAGTGGCGTTTTAGCTTTAAAAGACAAAGCCAACTTAAGCCTGGCAAATAGAATGCTGGAAAAAGGTTCGCCTGAACTGGCAAAGCAGTATTTTAGTCGAGTGCGTTTAAACGGACCATTTGCTGATCGCGCTTTATTGGGTATGGGCTGGGTTAATGTATCACTGGGAAACTTTAAAAAAGCATTAGTGCCCTGGCGTATTTTAGAAAAGCGTGAGGTAACGAATGAATCTGTGCAGGAATCATTACTGGCAGTGCCTTATGCATATAGTCAGTTAAATTATTATGGTCAGGCCGCATTATCATATGGCAAAGCCATGGATAACTTTGGTAATGAAATTGATCGGCTACAGGCATCAATTAAAAGCGTGCGTGAAGGAAAGTTTTTAAGTGTTGTATTAAGTAAACAGGCTGAGCGTGATAAAAACTGGTTACATAATTTAAGAGATCTGCCACAAACGCCGGAAACCCGTTACATGATGTCATTAATGGCATCTAATGATTTTCAGCAGTCATTACAAAACTATCGTGATCTGGCTGAGCTAAGGGCGAGGCTGGCGTACTGGCTGGCAACACTGGATGTTTATGTCGAGCTAATTGATATCAGGCGTAATTATTACGAGCCTCTACTACCAGTTGTTGAGGAGCAATTTAAAAAACTTGATGCACGCATTCGTGTGCGCATGTCTCAACGCGACAGGCTTGATCAGCGTTTAAAATCCATGGTGATTTCACGCCGGCCGGACTATCTGGCAACAGCGCAAGAGCGGGGCATACAGGACAGGCTGGCTAAAATAGATTTATATCTGTCTAATAATCCTAAACAATACACCGCTGAAGTTCGCCAGCGAATTGCTCGATTAAAAGGCGTGCTGCACTGGCAGATTAATAATGCATATCATCAGCGATTAACCCATGCATATAAAGAAATGCAGACGCTGGATATTTATATCAATAAGTTAAATAAAGCCTATCAGTCATTTGTTAGAACACGTCAGGCGGCAACTCAGAGTTATGAGGGCTACGGTATTAGCATACAGCAACTACGCACTAAAATTCAGGCAAGGCAGGTTAAGGTCGCTGGAATAATGGCTCGTCAGGGGCGTTTAATTGAAACCATGGCGGTGAATGAATTAGAGCGTCGACGTAATCAGCTGGAAGAGTATCAAATTAAAGCCCGCTTTGCGCTGGCAGAAAGCTATGATCGTGCAACCAAAAAACAGCAGCAAAAAGACGAGCAGAAAATAATAGAACAGATAGAACAGAAAAAATTATTAAAGCAGTCCACTGCCGGGCAGGAGAGCCTACAGGAAACACCAGAAGAAGCACAGAAGTCTGAAGTCGGTAAGTCTGAGGTGCTTCAGTGATACAACTTACCCGATTTAAATATGTTCTTCTATCGGCAGCAATTGCACTATTTGTATTGAGTTGTACGACCGCTGTTGATAAACAAACTCTCGCCAGTCTGGAAAATATTGAACCGGATTTACAGGAAGCCGAAATCGAGGGCAGTCTCGATAAGGCAATGGAAAGTTACCAGAAGTTTTTAGAAGAAACTCCGGAAACGGCAATGACACCTGAAGCATTACGTCGTCTGGCCGACTTAAAGATTGAGAAAGAGTACGCGGTGGATAGTGAAAACACCGGTTCTGCCGCTAAAGTGGATGCCCTTGTGTTTGAGGTGCCGGAGCAGGAATCTACCATATTAGCCGCTGTAGCTGATTCAGGTGATAACACAAATGAGTCCAGCGCTTCTGAAAACATACAGAGCAAGGATATGTCTATTGCAAAAGTGGATGAGTCTGAAAAAGCCTTTGAAAAACGTGCAACCAAAAAAACCGATGTTAAACCCAGTGCAACGGATGTGGATTTAGGTGCAGATAAAACAGTTGCAGATGATCTGGCTTCTGCCGGTGCAAAAGAGGCGATTGAATTATATAAGGGGCTGTTAATTAAATACCCGCATTACCTGCGAAATGATCAGGTTTTGTATCAATTATCGCGAGCCTACGAAGAAATTGGCGAAATAGAAGAAGCCATGAAGGTGCTTAATCGTCTGGTAATAGAATATCCTCAGTCACGTCATATCGATGAAGCGCAGTTCAGGCGTGCTGAGTATTTCTTCACGCGTAAAAAATATCTTGATTCCGAAGAGGCCTATCAGGCAGTTATTGAGTTTGGTATAAGTTCGGCGTTTTATGATCTTGCATTATATAAGCAGGGTTGGGCGTTTTTTAAACAGGACTTATACGAAGAGGCACTACATGATTTTATTAGTTTGCTGGATTATAAAATTTCAATAGGTTATGACTTCGAACAAATTAATGACAACATAGAGCGTAAACGTATTGATGATACCTATCGAGTTATTAGTTTAAGTTTTTCTTATCTGGGTGGCCCGGCAGAGGTTATTAAGTATTTTGAAAAACATGGTTCTAAACAGTATGAAGCAAGTATCTATAGTCATCTTGGGGAATACTATCTAAGTAAGCGTCGCTATGCAGATGCGGCGAATGCTTATAATGCGTATGTAGATCGAAATCCGTTGAATAAAGTCTCACCGCACTTTCAGATACGTGTAATAGAAATTTATCTAAAAGGCGGATTTCCAAAACTGGTGGTTGATTCTAAAAAGAATTTCGCGACAACATATGGCTTAAGGGCAAATTATTGGAACTTTTTTGATATTAGTACATACCCTGACGTAATTGTTTTTCTGAAGTCTAATTTAAATGACCTGGCGAATCATTATCATGCGTTATACCAGAATCGTCGCTTGAGAAAGTTTAAGCAACAAAATTTTTCAGAAGCGAGACACTGGTACCGGGAATATTTGCAGTCTTTTCCTGATGATGTGCAGGCACCGGGTATTAACTTTCAGTTAGCTGAATTGTTACTGGAAAATAAAGATTTTCGTGATGCAGCGCTGGAATATGAACGCACATCGTATAATTATGAAAAGCACGATAAATCATCCGAAGCTGGATATGCTGCAGTTTTTGCATATCGTGAATATCTTAAAAAAGTAGATCAGTCACAACGTAACACAATTAAGTATGAGATTATCAGAAGCTCTCTGAAGTTTGGTGAAACCTATCCAGAGCATAAAAAAGCACCGGTTGTTCTGGTGGCGGCAACAGATGATTTGTTTGCGATAAGAGATTTTCCAGTTGCAATAAAAATTGCACATCAGGTAATTAAAAAGTATCCGAATATTGAATCCAGATATATACGTTCATCCTGGTTGATTATTGCACATGCTTCATTTGAAATCGCCCTATATGAAAATGCTGAATCGGCTTATACAAAAGTTTTAAAACTTACCGCTGAAAATAGTAAAGACACAGCGAAACTAATAGAAAATCTGGCTGCATCTATATATAAACAGGGTGAGCAGGCGCGTAAGTTACAGGACCATAGAGCAGCAGCGGATCATTTTTTACGTGTCGGTGTCGCTACACCACACGCAAAAATACGACCGACAGCTGATTACGATGCGGCAGCTGCATTAATTAGCTTAAAAGACTGGGTCAGGGCGGCTGATGTGCTGGAAGGTTTTCGCAAAAATTATCCTAAAAATAAGCTGCTAACTGAAGTGACTAAAAAACTGGCTATTGTCTACAAGGAAGATGGTAAATTACTGCAGGCAGCAGCTGAGTTTGAGCGAATAGAGAAAGAAACAAAAGATGAAGGTTTGCGCAGAGAAGCTTTGCAGCAGGCTGCTGAGTTATATGAAAAAGCTGGAAAACGTGACAGGGCATTAAATATTTATGTCCGCTATGTTAAATACTTTCCTAAACCAGTTGAAAATGCACTGGAAATGCGTAATAAAATTGCCAATATATATAAGCTTAATAAAAGTAAAAAACTATATGTGAAGCAGCTGCAGTGGATTGTAGCGATTGATTTAAGGGCGGGTAAGGAGCGTACTGATAGAACACGTTACCTCGCGGCAAATGCATCATTGATTCTGGCGCAGCCGGCAATTAAGCGCTTTAAAGCGGTTGAGCTGGTTAAGCCATTTAAGAAAAATCTGGACAAAAAGAAAAAACGTATGAAGACTGCAATCGATGCATTGACACGTCTGGTTGATTATGAAGTAGGTGAAATTACAGCAGCGGCTACTTATGAAATTGCAGAAATCTATTTCCACTTTAGCCGGTCTTTAATGAATTCTGAGCGTCCGGATAAGTTAACTGAATTGCAACTGGAACAGTATGAACTGGTTCTTGAAGAGCAGGTATATCCATTTGAAGAAAAGTCGATTAATGTTCATGAGAAAAATATGGAATTACTGGATTTAGGAATATATAACAAATGGATCGATAAAAGCATTGAGAAGTTAGCGGTATTGTTACCCGCAAGATATGCCAAACCTGAAGAATCAGTGCAGTTTGTAGAAACCATTGTGCCGATGGTAAAAGAGAATAATCCGGCTGATAGTATAAAAAGTGAAACGCAAAAAAATATTGATACCGTGAACGGGGTTGAGAGCGGGGCTGAAAATAGGCAAAATCAGGATACAGATACAGATACAGATACAGATACAGATACAGATACAGATAATAATGATGAAGGCTTAGATCAACCGGAATCAATAGAAGGTGAAGCAAAAGATAATGAAAACCTAAAAGACCAGGCCGCTCGATTGATATTCAAAACAGGAGTAGCTGCTTGATGAATATGATCAGATATATTGCCCTGTATGTAGTTATAATGAGTTTGTTATCTTGCGTAATGCAAACGTCTAAGCCTGCTGTTGATAATATAAAGCCAGTCGCAGAGATAATAGAAATCGATTCTGACGTAGAAGATGACTTTAATGAGGCGCTGTTGCTACTGAAGTCGAAAAACTATGATGCCGCAATTGTTTTATTGGAAAAAGTTATTTTAAAAGAAAGTCGTGTTTCTGCGCCCTATACCAATTTAGGTATGGCTTATAATGAGCAGGGCAATGTAAAAAAAGCTGAAGAATATTTTTTAGAGGCTCTTGGCGTCGAGTTGACCAATCCGGTTGCAAATAATCAGCTGGGGTTGTTGTATCGAAAACAAGGCCGGTTTGCAGATGCAAGAAAAGCTTATACCAATGCACTGACCGAGTACCCGGATTATTTGCCTGTGGTGAAAAATCTTGGAATATTGTGTGAATTGTATATGCGGGATTTAGCCTGCGCTGTAAAACAATATGAACATTATTTGAGTTTACAGCCTGACGATAAGACAATGAAAATATGGCTGGCTGATTTAAGTCAGCGGCTTAGGTAAAGGTGCGGTTTATGCAAATATTTAAATATATAGTGCTGATGCTTTTGATCCTGTCTTTTCCGGCAGGGGTTGTTGCAGAAGATAAGGTTGAAAATAAACCAGAGAAAGCATCAGTTAATAAAGTGCTAAAGAAAGACACAGAAGTAAAAGAGCTGTCGGGTATATCTATCATTGGTAATAAAGAAGCACCGAAGTCCCTTTATATTGTGCCCTGGAAAAATTCAGAAGTAGGCGTCAGGTCAAGTTTAACATCCGGTCTGCTGGACGACTCGATGAGGCCTATTGATAAAGAAGTTTTTATGCGTGAACTTGAATTTTATGAGTTAAGTCACTGATGGAGATATGCGTAGACGCCACAATGGTCTAATGTTTTGTAAGCGATACAATATACAATGTTCGCGCGGATGAATTTTGCGGGTGATTAGGTTATATTTATCATGATTATAATAGGGAGTCTTTTCTCTAATCTGTTGAGAATGGAGCTGTCAGTTATAGAATAAATACATAATGATTTTAAAACTGTTTATCGTAATGTCCTTAACAGGGCGCTTTGATAATGCAGTGCTAAACTCTATATAAATAAGCATGCTTTACAGGCATGTAAAACAAAGAGGAAAACATAATGGAATTCATCGAAACACTGGTGCGTTTTTTCCAAACCGGTGGTGCATTTATGTACCCTATTTTGATTGTCTTTGCAGTGGGTCTTGCCATTGCGATAGAAAGATTTATCAAGCTGGGGAATGTGCGTCGTGCAAATCGAAAAGTCTGGGATGAAGTTCACCCCTTATTAGAAGAAGGTGACTTTGATAAGGCTCGTGAGTTAATCGCTGATGATACTTCAACGATTGCCAGATTATTAAATATGGGGCTTGCACGTCAAGGTTCGGTGCGTCGACGTGACGACATTGAGATTGCGATGGAAGAAAGCATGATGGAAATCATTCCACAGCTTGAGAAACGTACACCTTATGTTGCACTGTTTTCAAACATATCGACTCTTTTAGGTTTGCTGGGTACGATCATGGGTTTAATCGAGGCTTTTACGGCTGTGGCGAATGCAAATCCCGCAGAAAAAGCCGATCTTTTATCGGCGAGTATTTCAGTGGCAATGAACACAACGGCATTTGGCCTGATGGCCGGTATTCCGCTGTTAATACTGCATGCACTATTAACAGATAAAACAGGGCAAATTGTCGATAGTCTTGAAATGGTGTCAGTTAAAACGTTGAATATCATTTCTGAATTTGCCAAACGTCAAGCTGCTCTGGCTGCAAAATAATGGCCAGAAAAAGGCGTTATCGCCGCACAGATAAAGAAGTACCAGAGATGGATATCACCACCTTTCTTAATTTGATGGTGGTGCTGGTTCCCTTTCTGTTAATTACCGCTGTGTTTTCCCGGGTGACTATTCTTGAGTTGAATTTACCAACCTCAAGTGGCGCTAATGCACCGACAAAAATAAAACTGAATATTGAAGTTATTGTACGCGAAAAAGGTCTTGAAATCGGCAATGGGCGTCGTGTTGTTGCACGCTTTCCTAAAGTCGAAAATAAATATGATTTTGCAGCTCTGTCAAAGCATTTGCTCGAAATAAAACGAAATTATCCGGATAAGACTGATGCAACAGTACTAATGGAACCTGATATTGAATATGAGTTATTAGTACATGTAATGGATGCGGTGCGCATAGCTGAAGTATCGCAAAGTGCGGAAGGTATTTACGATAAGGTCGCTCTGTTTCCAGATATTTCTATTGGAGATGCGCCATGAAGCAAAATTCCCGCCGCATGAACCGGATGTCACGCTCTAAGAAAAAGCCACCGGGTTTAAATCTGGTTTCCTTGATGGATGTATTTACCATTCTGGTTTTCTTTTTGCTGGTTAATTCATCTTCAACCGAAGTGCTGGAACCGCCAAAATCCGTTAAATTACCTGATTCCATAGTAGAGAAAAAACCACGTGAAACGGTAGTGGTGCTGGTTACCAGCAAGAATATTTTAATCATGGGTGAAGTGGTTATATCTACGGCAGATGCGCTGGCCATAAAGCAGCCGGTGATTGAAGCTATACAGGCGCGATTAATTTTGCAGCGTGAAAATGTAATCGGTATTAGTACAAAGACGATTGCGGAGGGCAAGGAGGTTACGGTGCTTGCCGATAGAACAATACCGTTTAAATTACTGAAGAAAGTTATGTCCAGTTGTACGGCTGCGGGCTATGGGAAAATTTCTCTGGCAGTTATTCAAAAAGCATCACAAACAGACTCATAAGGTTTAAAAGCGTTGGTGGATCAAGAAGTCTCACAGGAACAGGAAAAAATCAATCTCAAGATTGATACTGCCCAGCATCGTATTGCGGATCTGGAAAATCAACTGCGCCTGATTGATATTGAACTCGAAGACCTGTTTTTAGATCGCCAGCAGTTTATTTTACTTAGTGAAATTAGTGACCGGCTTGAAAAGTTGAATAAACTCGGTGGTGCCAGTTTATTCTGGGGCGAAGGCTGTGATGAGGATGAGTCACTAGCGCATTATCATCGTATTCATAACATGGTTATTAACTATGATGAGAAAGTTAAGGAAGTTCAGAAACGTCGAGAGCTAATTAAAGAGGATATTCAAAGCGTTATTGCGCAGATAAATATTCTGACTGAAGAAATTCTGGTTGTGCAGGAACGTGCTGAAGAGCGCAAACATGAATTTGTTATTGAACGTGAAATGACCGTTCACCCTTATCGGGCTATGGTGATGCCATGGACGACCCAGGGTGAAGATGAAAAACGTTTCCGGCGAATTTTATTAATTACGTTATTAATAACAACCGTGCTGGGATATTTAATTCCGCTCTGGGATTTACCGATACAAACCCGTGATGAGTTAGCGCAAGTACCTGAGCGCCTGGCTAAACTGGTCATTAAAAAGCAGCCACCACCGCCGCCACCTAAAGTACAACCCAAGCTTGAGAAGAAAGAAACCAAAGATAAAAAGCCCAGAAAAGATGTGCCCAAGCCTAAGACTAAAAAGGCTAAAAAAGCCCGTAAAGTGGCAGAAACCGCTGGCCTGTTAGCCTTTAAGGAAAACTTTTCCGAGCTGATGGATAACTCAGTCGATCAGAAACTGGGGTCTCAGGCACGCTTGAGTAATAAGGGGCAGAAGGCGCGTAAAGTGTCTCGTTCGTTAGTGACAGCACAGGCAGAAGGTGCATCGGGTGGCATCAGTACGTCTTCTTTAAGTCGAAATACCGGCGGTGCGGGTAAGAGTATTGGTGGTGTTGAGTTTTCACGGGTTGAAAGTTCTATCGGCAGTGATTTCTTTGGTGAAGAAAGGCCGCTCAGTGACGGGCCCGGTCCATCAAGAACCGATGAAGAAATTCAAATTGTATTCGATCGTTACAAGGCTGCATTGTATCGAATTTATAATAGAGAGCTACGCCGGAATCCGACACTACAGGGTAAGTTAGTGCTTAAACTCACCATAGAGACTGATGGTAAAGTTTCGGCCTGTAGTCTTGAGTCCAGTGATATGGACGCGCCTACATTAGAGAAGAAAATTGTTGGACGAGTTAAGAAATTTAACTTCGGGCCTAAAGAGGGTGTACCCGCCATTACAATTCTTTATCCAATTGATTTCTTGCCGGCAAATTAATTATTCGCGGTTACTTTTAGTTTGAGGCAATTTTTATTAATTTATTTTGAAGTAAGTTTGAAGCAAATGTTTTCCGGTTTGCGTGAAAACAGGCCCTGAGAGTTAAATATCTACGGCTGTTATAACGGGTTAATTTGCGATGACAGGGTAACCGGTACCGTTCAAATCTAGCTTAATTCCATCGTTTAAATCTTCTTCGGGTGCTAAATAGTATAGCGTCAGTAAATAATACTGGTTTCGATTGGTTTTATATACTAATATCCACATAAAACAATAACTTATATCGGTTATCTAAAATCTTACATTAATATTTTATTTGAGCGGTTACTCACAGACGTCGGGAGACTAGGGATGTACTATAATTCAGGTATAACTAATTGATAAAAGAGGAAAAACAGGATTTGGTAAAGATAAATCAAACATAAGAATAAGTAGACTAAATGTTTTTAACAGGCATACAGCGTTTAATTAAATCTGCACTGATTACATGCGTAATCACCGGTGTGGTTTTTTTATTGCCTGTAAAAAATGTATTTGCTGTTGCCAGCTTAACGTTCTCTAGTGATTTTCAGTCAGTCGATGGTACGCGTAATTATATGGATACCGCCGGCACCTGGGATTCTGCAAACTCCCTTGATGTCAGTAACAGCAACCCCAATGCCGGAGCCGGTGAGCCGGATGGCGGTGATACTTTTCGTTTAACCGTTGATAATACGGCAGCGGTGGGGGCTGCTAATCGGGCGTTTGATCTATTCATTTCTGTGGATCTGCCAGCAACCAACCAGATTCGCCTACCGCAGAACAGTAACTTTCAGGTGCTGGTTAATAGCACGGTTTTAGCCGGTGGCACCAGCTGTAGTAGCCTCAACAATGTGCGTGCTAATCAGGTAGGTAATACGGTAACTTTCGTATTTAATAGTGGTGATGAGCTATCTCCCCGTTGCCGTTATGAGTTTAACTTAGGTCTCACTACCAACAATACAGTGCCCTATGCGCAAGCCTGTAACCCGGGTAATGCGGCTTGTGATGTGAGATTTAATGTCGCTTACAATCAAATAAATAATACCCCGCCACTGCAATCAGGTTCGACCACTTACGAAGCCGATGTGAATGCCGGTGCGCTCACCTTAACCAAAATTGCTAACACGGCTATCGCGGTGGATGGTACACCGGTTACCTATAACATTGTGGTTACTAATACGGGTAATGGTGGATTATTTTCCACCACCCTGACCGATACCGATAGCGTCAACTTTTCCTTCAGTCAGTTAACTATTGCACCGCCTTTTGTGCCGCCGGATTCACAGCCGGCTTTTGGTGATACAACCTATGTATTTAATTATCTGGCGGCGGGTCAGTCGACTACCGTTGTTGCCAGTGGTGATGCGGAGATTCCACCGGATGCAATTAGCTGTGACATTTTAAATACGGCCAGTGTTCTTGATAGAACCGGAACTGCCACTTCCTCGGATTTTGATAGTGTTAGCTATAACCTGACCAATCAGCTTAGTTTGTCCCATGATCTGGTTAATAGTTATTGTGAGCTCTGCGGGCAGGGTGAAGTGATTGTTAATGTGACCAACACCGGTGGCATTACCCTGAATAATGTTACCGTTACCGAAGACCTGAGCCGTAGTGTATTAGGCTCAGGGTTAATTGTTGTGCCTGGCTCGGTTACCTTTAACGGTGCGGCTGCACCGAACCCTGTAGCCGGCCCGGGTGGTACATTTGTGTGGAATGTTGGTTCGCTGGATAGCTCTGCCGATTTAACTCCATCCAATCCGGTGACGATTCAAATTCGCTTTCTGGTACAGCGCAACTTCCCGACATTCAGTCATGAGGGGCTGGCGGATATCGATCCGGCAGATGGCCCGTCCACTGATTTATCTATAGAAGCCACCGCCACTTATGAGTCGGTTTGTGGCAATAGTCCGGCCGCGGTTAGTACTGGCATCGGGCTGTTAAATTTACGTCAACCCATCCCCACAACTACTAAACTTGGCTGGAATGTGGATGCGGGTCAGTTAGAAGGTACCGCCGCTGCCTTTGTTTATGGTCATGAAAATGATGACATTATCTGGCGAGTCGAAGTTGCAAATTCAGGGCTGGCGGATTTAGAGGATTTAATGGTAGCCGATACCATCGGTGGTAATTTCACTTTTACCGCCGTCTGTGACAATGCAGCGGATGCCACTGCTGCGGCTAATGGCACTATCGCGGGTACCTGTGTGGCCAGAGGTCCGGGGGCATCTGCAGCCCCGCCTTTCTTACCGCTGCCAAATCCGGGTGTTGATGCACCGCAGGCGGGTTCGGGATTTGTTTATTATGTGGGCAGTATTCTGGGTTCATGTACTAATGCCACTAACAACACTAATATCGAATGGGGCTGTGATATTGACGGCACCAATGGTGGAATTGATTCTACTAGTAGCATTATTCCACTGGCAAATACCCTTGGCTCTGCCGGTCTAAGTACCGATGTAAGTGGTGCGGGCCTGCCCGGATCCGGCATTAATAATGCGTTGGATGTGCAGGTGGCAGTAACCGGTATTAATACCGGGCAACCGGTTGGTAGTCGTGGCCGTGTCACTATTATCATCACCAATGACACCGGCGGTACGGTTAGACGTTTAACCATGACGGATGTATTACCGGTTGAGTATGTTATCGATCCGACGCTGCCTAGTGTTGTTGATACCGCCTCAACCAATCCGGCATTTAGCATTACCATGATTCCCGCTAATGGTGTGGCAACTTATGATGGCATGATTGATCGTATTACCTGGACCAATCCCACCAGTATTATTAACCCGGTAACCGACCCGTTAAATAACACCACACCGCAGTTTACTCTTGATAGTACCACCACCGGCAGCGGTGCATTCCCCGATGATTTATTGCGCCATGGCGATCAGTTAATTATTACATTTGATATTGTGCTGGTCGATGCTAGCCGCTATGACCTGCTGGCGGATTTAGATATACGGGAAGAAACTTTGCCGGCAACCGACCCGGATAATAACTTTACTATCAGCAATCAGCTGACGGTTGATTTTGAAGAAGCCTGTGCGCTGCCAGAGCCGGACTCAGTGGTTGTAAATCAGAATAATATTAATGCCAATCCGGAAGATCTGGATGTGGATATTGTCGGCACTAACCTCAGTTTCATTATCAATACCGATCCGAATGTATTGTTGCCGCTTACTGTGCGGGTGACTAATAACGGTGGTCATGATGCGGACAACTATTTTCTGCTGGTGACCTTCGGCGCAGCGATGGAAGTGGACACGTTTCCGGCCGGTATCTGTACCGATATATCCGCCACTCTGCCGAGTCTACCCCGACCTTACTGGGATGCGCCGGAACCGGTTCCGGTTAATGATAACCCGACGGTTTTTGAATGCTATAACGGTCCGATTGCACCGGGCTTTGGTAATCGACTGGATTTAGATTTTATAGTGAGCCGGCCGTCGCCCGCCTCAGCTATTGATGATTTAACGTTCCGTGTAGATGTGGTGGGTGAAATTCAGCTGGCGGATGGTACCCCGTTACAACGTGACGGCACGCCACTTATTTTTCCGGCAGTGACAACAACGCCCGCAGCACAAATTGATAATGTCGCAAACAATTACAGCCTGGATGCAATTCGTGCACGGGTGATTGGTTTTGGGCTGGTCAAATCATTAGTGGGTAACTGTACCGAGCAAGCTTCTTTCCCGACGCGTACAGCCAATTCAGTATTTATTGGTGAAGACTGTCAGTTTAATATTATTTCCGGCGGCTGGTTTGGTTTCGATACCCCGGGGTTCGGTATTATTGCGGTACACACTATTAGTGTTGATGATGAAGTCCCCACTGCTATCAGCGCCATTGCAAGTGCGCAGGGTTATATCAGCAATACCAATGGTGCTGCCAGTGATGCGGAAATTTTAAGCTCCGGCATTGTCTTTACGCCACCGCCTAACCCTCCGGTGCAGCCGCCGCTGCTTCCCAATCAGTTAGCGCAGGGCACAGTTACCTGGACATTTAATGTTCCGGATACGGGCCGACCCGATGATAATAAATTAGTGGTGAGAGATAAATTCTTTAACACCAATATCACTACTCGTATTATGAATGAGCCGCTGGATAATTCAGTGCTACCGAATCGGCATAATCAGTTAAGTCGAAATGTTTTAAATACCGAATTCAGTGCCGATTTCGTCGATACCTCCGGCAATCCCGGGGTGTTTGTATTTGACCAGAGCATCACCGGTTATCCGGTAGAGAGTTTACGCCGCTATGATTTAACTATCACTGAGCCTAATCTGGTCATTACAAAAGACGTGTGTAATGAAACTCTGGCGGGTGGAGCGGGCTTGTGTGCTGCGGGTGATTTTGTTGATTTTGTGAATAGCGGCGATACCGAAGATTTTTATGTGTATCGAATTCGTATTGAAAATGTTGCCACTGCACCGGGAGCTAGCCGGGCTCCTGCCTATAATGTGGTGATTTCTGATGTGTTCGATGGCAGCGATTTAATGCAGGTGTGGCCCATTACGCCGACAGTTAATCCGTTAAAAGATCCGTTTAATAATGATGGTCTGGATAATGACGGTGACGGTGCAGTAGATGAAGGTGATGAAGCCGAAATACTGACTGATAATCTGGTAAATATTCCCACCAATATTAACCCGGCGCAAATTAAATTTTCCTACACCACGTCAGTTGCACTTGAGCAAATAGATGAAGGTGAAATTGTTTATTTATATTACCGGGTTAATCCGGATGATTTTATCGCACCACTACAAACGTTAACAAATACGCTGGATGTGCGTTTCGATAGTTTAGCCGGTCCGGCGGGTAATCAAAATCCAACTCAGTTCCCGATTGATCCGGATATATTTCCACAGGCACCGGTAGCGGGTAGTGAGGGTAGTGCGCGGGTTTATGCTAATACCGGTGAAACCTCCCGGGTGCAGATTTTACCGTTGGCAGTAGAGCCTAAAATAATTGTACAAACCTCATCTCAGATAGGTGCCGGTCCCTTACCCGGTCCGGTTGATGTGGTGGTAGGCGAAGAAGTGCAATATAAACTGCGTACCCTGATACCGGTGGCAAACTTGCGTGAATTTATGGTGCGCGATGAATTGCCACCGGGTATTACCTGTATCGAAGTACCAACGGTTGATCTGGGTGCAGCGCCTTATGATGTGGCGGGTTTTGTGCCCGGTGGCGTGTTCAGTGTTGCTAATGGCCGTATTACCTGTAATGAGAATATTGTTGAATGGAATTTTGGTGATCAGGAATTAACCGCTTCATTAGGCAATAGTCGTTTTGAATTTGAAGTCGATTTTATTGGTCGGGTAGAAAATATTCCAACCACCTTTATTCGCCCGTTTAATCCGAATGTGAATAACTGTATTTTACGCAACGGCGGTGCTGCGGCTAGCTGGGGTGCGATTCCTCCAACCACTGCCTGTGATGTTGATACCTTTGTGCGTACCAGTTACCGCAATGATCCGACTCAGGGTGGTTTGTTAATCGAGCACTTATTTGATCCGATTCAGGTCGTTATCAGAGAGCCACAACTGCAAATAACTAAAACATTCCTTGAGCCGGTTTCAACAAATGATATTGCCGTGGGTGATGCCAAAAACATATTTGATATTCGTGTAGATGTGGTCAATGTCGGTGATGCTACAGCTTATAACCCGCAGGTGCTGGATAATCTGGTCAATACCAAATACACCTATCTGGGTAATATCGGTGGCACCGATCCGCCGGTGACCGATGCTATTACGCTGCCGCTTCCTGGTTCAAATTTACCGGTATTTGACTGGGGTGCAAATTACACCATTGCTCCGGGTGCCGCCAATGCCATTAGTTTTACTTACCGCATTGAAGCCAATGATGATGTGGAGCCGCTGGAAGATGTTCTCAATACCATTGAAGCAAAATGGACGACCTTAGAAAATAATAATGTAGCCTTAAATACCAGTGGTGCGATTGCTGTGGATGGCGATGTGCTGGGCATGCGCAATGGCTATTTTGTTAGTACCGAAACCGCCCCGGCCAATCCGGTGAATGATTATATTTTTGATCATACCGATTCGGTGGTGATTCCCGGCCTGGTGATTACTAAAACTGATTTAGATGCGCCAACAACGCAAGCGACCATCGGTGCACAAAAACGCTTTCAGGTTGATATTGATTTACCCGAAGGTTTAACCAATAACGTTTTAATTAATGACAACCTGGCTTTTGGTGATGTGGCACCGGCACCGGTTCAAACTTATGTATTAGAAAACAATCCTGATTTTCTGGTGCAGTACGAGTTCTTTGGTATTCGGACTATTAATGGTGTTGCGCCGACACCCGCCAATGCGGAAAGCATTTTTAATGCGGTACCTGCAGATGGCACGGCTAACAATGCCATCTGGAATATTGGTTTAGTGCAAACCGAAACGGAAGATGATTCGCCACTGAATCTAACGCCATTAATTAACCCGCGTATTCGTATTATCTACTATGCGCGGGTAAACAATGATGTCGCCACCAATAATTTAGACCTGTTACGTAATCAGGCAACCTTGCAATACACCAGTGGCATAGTGCCACCGACTATCGAAACGGAAGTTGATCAAACTGATGCAATAACCGTAATCGAGCCGGACCTGATGGCAACCAAAGTTGTCGCTAATTTAACTTCACCGGGGATTGATCCGGATGCGGGCGATGTTCTTCAGTACACATTAACCGTTACCCATTCTGCGGTATCCACCTCAGCGGCATATGATTTGAATATGCAGGATATTATTCCGCCAAACCTGACCTATATTGCGGGCACGGCGGTGCTGATGGTTAACGGTGTTGTCACCGGTATTCAGGAACCCGCGATTGTCGCCGGCCAGCAATTAATCTGGGGCAGAAATAATCTTAACGATGAAACACTGGATATTCCATTAACAGAAAGCCTGTTGTTAACCTATAACGTACGGGTTAAAGATACGGTGCAACCGTTGGAGGAAATTACCAATAGTGTCGTACTTGACTGGACTTCACTGGACGGTTCATCACCAGTAATTGATGCCCGTGAACGATTCGGAATTGGCGGTGCAGATTGTAGCGCCAGTGTTGCACCGAATGATTATTGTTATGGTCCGGTCAATTCAACGATTAATGTGATAGATAAAAATTTAGTGGTAAAGATTAAATCGAGTGACTCGTTTAACTTAACCCCCGCGGGTACTGATTTACGTATTGGCGATATTATTGAATACACACTAACGTTAAGTTTGCAGGAAGGTACTACCCGTGCATTAACGCTGGTTGATACCTTGCCAAATGGCGTTAAGTTTGTGGATGTTACTTCGGTTAACGGTCAGGCCCTCGCACCTTATACTTCGGCTAATGGGTTTTTCCACGATCCGATTGCCGCTCCCATTATCGGTGGCCCGAATAATAAAACTATCAGCTGGACCATTGGCTCACCTGCCACCGGTATTATTAATACTGCCAATGATGCGATGGATGATTTCATTATCATTTATCGCGCCGTCGTTACCAAAGATGAATTCATCAAACCACAGGTTGCAACGATTCCGGTTATTAACACGGTGGTGATGAATTATCAGGATGTGAATGGTGCAGCGCCATCGGGTTTACCGTTATCGCGTTTAACCAGCACCGTTAATTTAAATGTGCAGCAGCCAATTATTTTTCTGGCGGACTTAACTAAAGTTCGTCGAAATGGTGTGTCAATATCCGGTAATCCGGTTACACCGAATGAGGTAATGGATTTCCAGTTAGAGGCCTGTAATGTTGGAACGGCACCGGCTTATAACTTAATTTTAGAAGATGTCATTCCACAATACTTTGTAGATGTGGGTCCACCTGCTATTAACTCGCCTCTATTGGATATCGCGACGTTAACGGTTCCGATTGTAAGAATAAATGGTGCAATTGTTGCCGATGGTGTGGAATATGTTTATGTGCCGCCGCCGTTAACTGTCACCAATCCAACTGAAATTTTACGCATCAGCTTTACTGATTCCGGCCCATTACCTCCAGGGCAATGTGCAACTGTAGAGTTTGATATCACGGTGCATAACCTGGTAAAAGATCAGTTGAACTGGGATAACACGCTGCAATTGATTGAGTACTATTCACTGCCTGCGGTAGAGCCTAATGCAGATGTACTTGAACGCCAGATTTACGATGCACAGGGGCCGATTTTATATAATATGAATACGGTTGTGCCGGTGATTAATCCGAATAAGGAGTTACTCACACCGGTGGGCCCGGCTTACGAAGCGACGATTGGTGAGTCGATTACTTATCAGATAAGAGTGCCGGGTGATCCTATTGTTGCTCCTCCGCCTCTTGGTGGGCCGATGCAGGTCAATATGTTCAATGTGAGTATTCTTGATCAGCTGTCAGTGAATACAACTTTAGTCAATCCGTTAACCGATGTGGTGTTAGATCCGGCCAGTCAATATACCGGTGGATTTACGGTTTCTGTTTCCACTACAAACTTTATGACAATTGATGTGCCGCTGATTCCGTTTGATGGAACCTTAGCCGTGCCCGGAACCCAGCAGGCTATTTTTAATGTCACCGTTAGAGTTAATAATGATGCAAACACCAGCTCGTTAATTGCGCCGCTGACGGCACCGTTTGGCAATAGCACAAACTTTACATTCGGTGGTATTACGACGGGTATCGGCCAAACCGCAAATGATGTAAACATCGTTGAGCCACAATTAACGCTGGTATCAAAACAGGGACTGAATTTAACTAAGCCAGTCAATCCGGCTGATACCAATGCCGGTGATGTCATTCGTTATACCTTAGTTATCGATTCAACCGCCGGTGGCGCATATTCTGATGCGTTTGATATCAATATCATCGATCAGCTTTCAGCCAGTCTGGAGTTTTGTTCAGCAGTGGATGGCGGTGATTGCGAAGATCCGACGATCTTAAATTCCGTGGGTAGTGTAATTGGTTCAACGCCGACACTTATTACCGGCAGTGGCACCATCGCCAGCCCCTATGTTTTAAACTGGAACTCGGTCAATGGCAGTGCCACCGATATTGATATTGCTGAAGGCACAACCAATGTCATTATCACTTACACCGTGCGGGTGATGGATAATGTGCTGGCCAATCAGCAACTGGTGAATACCGCGACAGTCAGCTGGACCAGCCTTGACGATGCAATCGTCGGCGAGCGTGATGGTTTAGTCGCGAATACACCGCTTACCCATCTTTATGTTAGTGGCCCGCTAAGCAGCAATCTGTTAACCGTAGCGGACGTGTACGACTTAACCAAGTTACTTAACAGCAGTACCTCAACGCTTGCCGGCCCGAATGATGTGCGTGTCGGCGACATCGTAGATTATGAATTACGCATCTTTATGCAGGAAGGCACCAGTGCAAACACGGTGTTTACCGATACCCTGGCGCAGGGTTTACAGTACGAAGGCATTGTCAGTATTAACGGTATTAACAATGGTAATTTTGTAGCACAGCCGCCGTTTAGTCATGCGGTTTATTCGCAGCTAACCACACTGGTCAGCGGTGATCCGCAAACCGGCCCGAGTGTCGTCACCTGGACCATGGGTGACATGGTGAATGCCGGGGATAATATCACCACCAATGATACCTTTGTGATTGTCTACCGTAGCCGGGTGATTGATCTGGTAAATGGCCGTGATCTGGCAAATCCGCTGAGTAATATTCCACTGCAAAACAATATCGGTATGGTTTTCGATACCGCATTGGGCGCAGGTACCGGCAGCGATCTGGGTAATATTATTAATATTCAGATCGATCAGCCGAATCTGGCAGTCATCAAAACGTTACCGGTAGGGGCGAATACGGTAATTGAAGCCGATGAAATCGTTACCTTCTATTTAGATGTCACCAATTCAGGCGAGTCATGGGCTTATGATTTAGTCTTGCAGGACACGCTACCGGTTGGTTTAAGAATGGGGTCGGCACCACCGATTGTAACCGCAATAGAAATGCCGATTGGCACGCCATTAGTGCCGGCACCCATACAGGCTTATGATCCGGTTACCGGCATTATTAGCTGGGATTTTGATACCAATGTGGCTAATGAGCTGACCATCCCGGCGGGTGAAACCCTGCGCTTAACCTATACCGTGCAGGCGGACAATAATATTTCCGCCGGCCTGAACATTACCAATCTGGCTCAGGTGTTGCGTTATCATTCATTTGATGATGAAGAGTTACCAGTACCGGCCAATCCAGCAGCGGGTATCATTCCACCGGTCATCCCGGTACGCGAAATATATGGCCCGAGTGCGGTCTCCAGTATTGCGCTGACCACTATGGGGCCGGGTGCGCTGGATAAACTCAATCCGATATTAGCACCTGAATCTCCATTGGGCGTGTCTATCGGACAGCCGTTTGATTACGCGATTACGGTGCCGTTAGTGCCGCTGAATACCTCACTTTATGATATTCGGATTCTGGACGATTTATCGGCGATTGCCGGTACCGATTTAATTTTTGTGAATGTGACCAATACGGTAGGTGTGTTTAATCCGGTTAATACCGGTACGCCATTTAATCTGGTGATTGAAGACATTACCAATGGTATCGATACCGCGCCGATGCAAAACGCGGCGGTTGCGCTGACGGTAATGCTACGTAACACTCCGAATAATGTCAGTGGTGATACCTTTATTAATATTGCCGATTACACCTTTAACAGTGTGAATGGCGTTAATGCCAGCCAGGGCGTGGGTATGCCGGATGCCTCGTTAGCGCTGATGATTGTTGAGCCGGTGTTGGAAATCACTAAGGTGGGGCCACCACCACCGAGTCTGGTGCGCTTTGATGTGCCGATTGCATATACATTAACGATTGAAAATACCGGTAATGGCCCGGCTTATGACACGACTATTACCGACCTGTTACCACAGCTGTCGGATAATCCGCCATTAACCGGTGGTACCTGTAATCGTCTACCGGAAAATATTAGCGCGCAAATACTCAAAGATGATGACACGCCGGTTGCAACTCTGGTGCAGGATACGGATTTTGTAGTGGTGCACACACCGGCGCCGGCCTGTACTCTGGTTATTACCACGCAGACGCCGCTGGCGGTGATTCAGTATGATGAAAAACTACAGATTACTTATGATGCTTATCTGGATATCGACAGTCAGAACGGTGCTCTACTCACTAACAATGTCAGCATCACCGATTACTTCAGTCAGGATACGCCGGCAGGTGTCGTGGTCGGTGAAATTCGTCGCTATCAGAATGATGCGAATAATCCACTCGATGATAGCCAGTATACAGTCACCGTAGAAGCGCCGGACTTACTCATTACGAAAGTGCCGTATAACGTCACCACAGCATCTTCAGGTGCGGCAGCGGATCCGGGCGATGTGCTGCGTTACACCATTACTATGCAGAACAATGGCCCGGTAGCCGCGCTTGATTTCAGTTTCTCCGATATACCCGATGCCCTCAATCCACCACCGGGCTATTTTGATTTTGCGACGCTGGCTAATGTTGTGGTGCCGGCGGGTGCGGTATTTGTTTTAGATCCGCTGACCGGCACTCTGAATGTCACCGGTCTGAATTTAGATGCTCTGGGTGGCGCAAACAACTCGCTGGAAATTATTTTTGAAATACAGTTAATTCCGGTGATTAACAGCGGTACGGTGGTGTTTAATCAGGGTAATACCCTTGTTATTGGCTTTAGTCCGCAGCCGACGGATGATCCGGCCATTGTCGGTGCAGCCAATCCGACAGAAACCTTAATTGATGCGGCACCGGCATTTTTAGTTACCAAGACTTCGCAGGTTTTAACCGGTGATCCGGCCATATTACGACAGGGCGATACTTTACGTTACACCCTGTTGGTGAAAAATATCGGTCTGGAAAATGTCACCGCATCATACTTGCGGGATGTAGTACCGGCCAATACCCGTTATGTGGGTAATAGCACCACCTTAAATGGCTTACCGGTGGTGGATCTGGTAGCGGATGCCTCGCCGCTGGAAAGCGAAATACTGATTAATGCACCGGAAGATTTAACCCCGGGTAATATGCGCGCTGATGCAGACCCCAATGTGCTCACGAATGTGGCCACCATTACTTTTGATGTGGTTGTCGATCTGGATGTGGTTGATGGCACGGTGGTTTCTAATCAGGCTTATGTGGGGGGAACCGGTCTGGGCAGTGGCTCGTTTGCGGAGCAGGCTTCTGATGATCCGGATACCAGTCTGGTGAACGATCACACCATCGATGTGGTGGGTAATCTGCCGGCACTGGATGCACAGAAAACCGTCAGTCTGGTGATTGATGGCGGTAATAATGGCATTGTGGACCCGGGGGATACCCTGGAGTATCAGATTGTGGTGGCCAATGGTGGCGCAGTTGCAGCCAGTCAGACCACCTTTGTTGATGCGATTCCGGTTAACAGTATCTATGTCGCGAATTCATTCAGCTTAAATGGTACCGCTATCGCAGATGCCGGGCTGGTTTCACTGGCTCCGTTAACCGCCCGCATCAATTCTTCAGATTTAGGGTTGCCGGATCAGGCGGCCAATGATGGCCAGGTTTCAGCCGGTGAAGAAGCCATTATTGTGTTCCGGGTAACCGCAGGTCTGGTGCCCGGTGGTTTAATATCTAATCAGGGCATGATTACCAGTAGCGAACTGCCGGAGGAGTTTACCGACTCGGATGGTAATGCATTAAATGGCTCACAACCCACCGATACGGTGATTGGCGCGGCCAGTGAATTACAGATAACCAAAGAAGTGTATGTTGTCGGCGGTGGTGTTGCGATTGCCGGTGGTGAGCTGGAATACATTCTCACGGTGAGTAATAGCGGTGGCGTGAATGCGACTAATGTCTTACTGGTAGATGCAATTCCCGCTAATGTGGTTTACACACTGGGCTCCACCAAACTTGATGGTTCAACCTCATTTATTGGCAGCGGTGTTTCCGAGCCCGGCGCAAATCTGACGGTCAATTATCAGCTGGCTAAAGGTGTGCTCGAAGCCGGTGAAAAATTCACCGTGAGTTATCGGGTGGTATCTGATAGCGCGCTGCTGCCCGGCACAGAAATTTCCAATACCGCCACCGTCACCTGGACTGAACAACCCGGCCCGATTACCGATAGTGCGATTATTGAAATCGGTGGTGCACCGGGTGTTGGTGTGGTTGGTGGTAATATCTGGCACGACATTATTCGCTCACCGGCGGGTCAGTTTACCGGCGGCTCAGATATTAATTTAGCCGGCTGGACAGTGCAGTTGTACCTGAATAATCCGGCACGGTCTCTATTTGCTAGCACCCTGACAGATGACAATGGCCGTTATCAGTTTAAAGGCGTACCACCCAGTACTGTCGGCGCAGAATACGAGTTACGTATTGTGCCACCGGGGGGCAGTGATACCAGTGCGTCCATGGGGCCCGCGTTTATCGATATTTCACATGGCACAGATTCCGGCGTTGCGGGTGAAATGGGTATGATTAACATTTCACTGAATCCGGGTTCTAATATTGCCAATCAGAATGTACCGGTAACCCCCACCGGGGTGATTTATGATTCGGTTATCCGTACACCGGTTGGTGGCGCAACCTTACGTTTACTGCAGACTAATGGTAATCCGGTACCGGCTAACTGTTTACCGGCGGGCTCAAATCAGGCTACCCAGACCAGTCTGGCTAATGGTTTTTATCGCTTTGATATTCAGGCTGCAAACTGTGGTATCAGCAATTTTGTGGTAGAAGTTAATGCCGTACCGGCCGGTTATGTAGCAGGTGCTTCGCGTATTATTCCGGCGGGTAAAGCGGGTATTACCGATTTAAATGTGCCCGCCTGTAGTGACTCTGCCAATGACACCATCCTCGGTAATAATGACTGTGATATTCAGTTCAACGTGGTGCAGCCGGATACTACGGTGCCGGTAAGAACAGATTCAACCGCCCAGGGCGTGCCGGGTGAAACCCAGGGTACCAGCTACTTTATGAATATGCGGGTTAGTGCTAATGGGCAGGTGGCGTTTAATAATCACATTCCACTGGATCCGGAATTAACCAGCGCGATTTCAATTTCGAAAGTCTCCTCAATGGTTAATGTTACCCGCAGTCAGCTGGTGCCTTATACCATTACTCTGACCAATAATTTATCCGCACCGTTGTATGATTTAGATGTGGTGGATTTCTTCCCGGCGGGCTTTAAATATATTGCCGGTTCCGGACGCATACAGTCCAATCAGGGTGCGTGGGTAAAAACCGAACCGCTGCTGGATGCCAATGATCCGAGTAATTTAACCTTAACCTGGGTGAATATCGGGCGTCTGAACTCCAATGAATCATTCACCGTTAAGTTATTGTTAGTGGTTGGTTCCGGTGTTGGTGAAGGTGAGTATGTTAACCGGGCACAGGTGCTGAATAATTTAACCAGCGGTGCCGCTTCGGGCATAGCCGCGGCTACCGTGCGAGTGGTTCCGGATCCAACCTTCGATTGTTCGGATGTTATCGGCAAGGTCTTCGATGATAAAAACTTAAATGCCTATCAGGATGAAGGCGAAGAAGGTATACCGGGTGTGCGCTTACTTACCACCAAGGGCCTGGAAATTACCGCCGATGCTTATGGTCGTTTCCACGTTACCTGTGCGGTGGTGCCAAATGCCGATCGAGGTTCCAACTTTATTATTAAACTTGATGAGCGCAGCTTGCCAAGTGGTTATCGTATGACAACTGAAAATCCACGGGTGGTTCGAGCAACCCGCGGTAAAATGGTTAAGTTTAATTTCGGTGCGGCGATACACAGAGTTGTGCGCCTGGACATGGCGGAGCAGGTATTTGAGCCGGGTACTACCACTATGCGTCCGCAATGGTTACCACGTTTAGATATTTTAATTACCGAGCTGGCCAAAGACCCGTCGTTATTACGTTTGTCGTATTTAGCAGACAATGAAACCGAAGATGAAGTTAATGACCGACTGGATGCGGTGAAAGAAGAAATAGAAGATCGCTGGGAAGCACTGGATTGTTGTTATCAGTTAATGATTGAAACTGAAGTGTTCTGGCGTAAAGGTGGACCGGTAGACAGAGGGGAATTCGATGAATAAGTTCTCTCTGAAAACCGCGTTAAGTATTTTTAATATGCTGAAACAGACACTGCTGCCATCCCGGTATGTAGTTGAGTCGGGATCCAGTGACTTTGGAGTGGCTGATATTAAAGCGTCGTCGTTCCAGCATGCTTCTAGCTGGAGCCCAGTGGCTTTGGCGAACGTCAGCTCAGTTAATTTCAATGAAAAGTTAAATACTAAAAAAACAAACAGCCATTCCACTCCGTTTGTGAGTAAAGCTAAATTCATTTTGCAGCTGTTAGCCGGCGCATTATTGATCAGTAATAGCGCGCACGCCGAAACCAGCTGGCAGGAGTATATGGAATTTAACCATAGTCCGGTTGGTGAAACTGACAGTCCGCCGCTTACACTGGAGGCAAATGATATCGGTGAAAATACCGAGCAACATCTGGCTCCGGATGCGGTGTTTAATTTATGGATACAGGATGAAACCTTCTTCCGCCCGCGGGAAGAAGACCGGGTTGAAATTAAAAAAGTCTTAGAAAAAAGTGCAGAAACATTTAAATTAGATAATGCGGTGCAGGATATTCCATTTAGCTCCGGTCAGGAAATTATTCCACAGCAATATGTTACTGAGTTAGAGCAACTACTCGATAAAATGAAAAACCGCGCCAATGTACGGGTGCATTTTGTTGGCCATAGTGATAACGATCCATTAAGTGGTGCAGTGAAAGCTAAATATGGCGATAACATTAGCCTGTCCCGGGCGCGTGCTGAAACTACCGCCGAATTTTTTCAGCAGGTTTTAGATTTGCCGCCGGAATCTATTTCCTATGATGGTGTTGGCGATTCTCAACCCATTGCCAGTAATAACACACAGGCGGGTAAAGCCAAAAACAGACGTGTAGAAGTGCAGGTGTGGTATGACAAAATTACCGAGTATGCAATAGAAAAAGAAGTGGTAGTGGCAGCGCCAAAATTACATCGGATAAAAGTATGCCGTAAAGAAACGGTTTGTAAATTACGTTATAAAAAAGGCAATGCCAAGCGCGCCCGGTTACGTAATTTAGTCGCGCCGTTACGTTTGGCAGAAGGTGAGGCTGAGATTTCAGCAGAGTTTATACGCCAGATCAGTGAAGTACTGAAAAATTTACAGGGTAAACAGAACGTGCTGGTTCGTTTCGTTGGTCATACTGATAACCTGCCATTAAGTGATCGACAGTTACGTATTTATGGCAAACACAGTGCGTTATCAAAAGCGCGTGCCCGGCGTGTGGCATTAGGTGTCGCCGATGCTTTAGGGTTGTCCAATGCATCTGTGGGTAGTGACGGCAAAGGTGTATCCCGCCCGGTTGCATCTAATGACACTGAAAAGGGTCGCGCATTAAATCGCAGAGTTGAAGTTGAATTTTGGCATGATGATCCGTTTCAGGAATTTCTGGCGCAGGCTCAGGCCTGTCCAGAAAAAGCCGTATCGGAGACGATTACCTTAACTTATGATCCACTTACCGGGCCGATAAAAGCCATTCGCTTGCAAAAGGGCGAGCCGATTATTTCACCGGCTTACACACAACGTCTGAAAAAATTAATGGATGAAATTTCAGATCGTTCGAATGTGCGTTTAAGTTTTATTGGCTACACCGATAACAAACGTTTATCTCGACGTACTGCCATGGTGTATGGAGATGATATTGGTTTGTCGACCGCCCGTGCACAAAAAGTAATGCAGCGAATTAAAGCTGAGTTAGGTTTGAGTGATGAGCAGGTTGTGTTTGAAGGCAGGGGCTTTGTGCATTCCAAAGATGTGGTAAATACCGGTTTTATTAATGTCGATGGCTCGCGGGTTGAAGTACAGATAACCTATGATGAACTGGCGGTACTGGAAGAAGATGAAGGCCTGGATATTACCCGTATTGAGCGTGAAGCGTCTGCACATACTCCTTACTCACTTAATCTGATGCGTATTTCGGTGGATGGTGAACCGATACATGATCCGTACAAAAATATTGCCGACCTGCAACGTTGCACCGATGTGGCACTTGAAGATGCGAAAATTCAGTTTAAGTTCGATAATTTAAAATTGCAGCCACGCTTAAATATTACTGCCTGGCCGAACAGTGTGCGCTATGCAAATATTGAAGACACCCAGGTGCAGGAAAATAAAGTTTACTTTAAAGCATACAGTAACTATCGCGATTATATTAAACGTGCAGAAATTCGTATCTTTGACGAAGAGCAGTCAACCCGTGATACCGCACGGGTGGTGATTCCGGTTGACGAGCAGGGTAATGCACAATGGTTAGCCAGTTATGAAAACTTTGAAGGGCCGACGATAAAATTAAAATATCTATTACGGGTGTATGACAGTAAGGATAATTACGATGAGACCCGTGCATTACCCTTGTGGTTGCTGGAAGACTTACAGTCTTCAGATGATGAAACAGCTGAAGTGGTTGATATCGATGCGGAGCTACGGGTGGGTTATGGTGAAACCCATTTACATCGCCAGACGATCCCATTACAGGGTGGCACTGTCACGGTGAATGGTGACAATATTCCAGCAGGACATAGTGTGTGGCTGGCCGGCCGGCCATTGCCGGTAAATGAAGACGGCCAGTTTGTGAGCGATGAAATTTTCCGTCCGGGCTTACATACAGTTGAAGTGGCGGTACTGGATAAAGACGGTAACGGTGAGTTATTTTTACGTGAATTAGAGCTGAAGAAAAGTGACTGGTTTTATGTTGGTATCGCCGATGTCACCTTTGCTAAAGATACTACCAATGGTCCGGCAAATATTGTTACCCAGGATGATTTCAGTTATGAAAATGAACTGAATACGTATGGGCAGTTAGCCTTTTATGTCGATGGTAAGTTTGGTGAAGGCTGGCAGTTAACCGCCAGTGCCGATACCGGTGAAGGCCCGATTGATGAAATTTTCAGTAACTTTATGGAAAAGTCACCGCGGGCTTTATTCCGTCGATTAGATCCGGATTATTATTATCCAACCTTTGGTGATGACAGTAATATTGTTGAAAATGCACCGACCTCCGGTAAGTTCTTTATTAAAACGCAACGACAGGCGGACTATGCACTTTGGGGTAATTTTGTAACCAAATACCTGGATACTGAACTGGCCCATGTAGATAGAGGTTTGTACGGTGCCAATGGTCATTATGAAAGCAAAGCGGTCACCGCTTTCGGTGAAAAGAAATTTATACTCGACGGTTTTGCCGCAGAGCCGGGTACTATCGGCGGGCGTGATGAGTTCAGAGGCACCGGTGGTTCACTATATTTTCTTCGCCATTTAGATGTGATGGGCGGTTCGGAACGGGTGCGGGTGGAAGTGCGTGATAAAGATTCCGGTATTGTCATTGGCGTGAAAGTTTTATCACCGGCGCTGGATTATGATATTGATTATATTCAGGGGCGAATTTTATTAAGTGAACCACTGTCATCAACTGCCAGTGATAATTTAATTGTTGATAATGGTTCACTTAGTGGTAACCCGGTTTATCTGGTGGCACGATATGAATACACACCGGGCTTTGAAAGCTTAAGTGATGTTAGTGTCGGTGGCCGTGCGCACTTCTGGTTTAATGATTATATTAAATTCGGCACAACCCTCAGCTCACAGGAAGAAATTGGTAATGAAAGTAAACTGACAGCAGTGGATTTAACCCTGCGTCAAAATGCCGGTACCTGGTTAAAGCTGGAGGTGGCTGAAACTCAGGGTGTCGGCAGTCAGTCAGTGGGTTCGAGTGATGGTGGCTTTAACTTTAATGATATTAATTCGGGAGCCGCAACCGATGTGACATCGGGTGCATACCGGCTTGATTCGAGTTTGCGTTTTACCGATGTTGTTGAGGGCGTAAGAGGTAATGCCACATTCTATGTGCAAAATAGAGATGCGGGTTATTCAGCACCGGGGCAGTTAACAACGAATGATATTCAGCAGTTTGGCGCAAGTTTTAATATGCCGATTACGCAAAGTATTTTATTAAATGTGAAAGCGGATATCAGGGATCAGAATCTTTCACTGAAAACAGAAAATGCAGATATTAATCTGAACTATCGATTAAACCCTAGCTGGCAAGTAAGTGGTGGTGTGCGTACCGATAGCCGTACCGATAATTCCGGTAACGTTGTGGCAACACAAAAGCAGGGTAACCGTACCGATGTGGCACTGGAAGCGCGTTATAACTCGTTAGAGAACTGGACGCTTTATGGTTTTGCTCAGGGCACAACTAACACCACGGGTAATCGTATAGAAAATAATCGTGTGGGTACCGGTGCCAGTTTACGTTTAAGCGATCGCTTTAATGTTGAAGGTGAATTATCGGCGGGTGATACCGGTACCGGTGCAAGAATAGGTACCGATTATTTAGTCAGTGATCGTACCAGTATCTATATGAGTTACGCGCTGGATAATGAAAGGGCAGACACCGGAGTGCGCGCTCGTAAAGGCAATATGGCAACCGGCATCCGCAGCCGTTACAGTGATACAACCAGTGTGTATCTGGAAGAGCGTTACACCCATGGTGATGTACCCACCGGTTTAACACATGCGATGGGCGTTGATATTGCACCGAATGACGTGTGGAATTATGGTGTCAGTCTTGAAGCGGGTACCTTAACCGATCAGTTAACATCAGCCGAAACCGATCGTCTGGCAGCCGGTCTGGTGCTGGGTTATGAAAAAAATGCGATGAAGTATACCGGCGCGATTGAGTACCGGGATGACACGATACAAAGTGCCGATGCCAGCAGCTCGGAGCAAACCACCTGGTTGTTTAGAAATAGTTTGCGTTATCAGATGAATCTGGACTGGCGTTTTATCGGTAAGTTGAATTACTCAGATAGTAAAAGTACCCAGGGCAGTTTTTATGCGGGTGAATTTAAAGAGTATGTTCTTGGTTATGGTTATCGGCCAATTCGAAATGATCGTTTAAATACATTATTCAAATATACCTACTTCTTTAATGTGCCTGCCTCCAGTCAGCTAATTATTGGTGGTGGTGCAGCCGATTTTATACAAAAATCCAATATTGTTTCTGTTGATGCAATATATGACTTAACTCAGCGCTGGAGTATTGGCGGTAAGTATGCCTATCGTTTAGGGCAGGTGGCACAGGATCGTACAAATCCCGAATTTTTTGATAGTAGAGCGAGTTTGTATGTGCTGCGTGCTGACTGGCATTTTGTACATCGCTGGGATGTATTAATGGAATACCGTCTGTTAGATTTACCGGATGCAGGCGACAGTAAACAAGGCTCATTATTAGGTGTCTATCGCCATATTGGAAAAAATATAAAGTTTGGAGTAGGCTATAATTTCACTGATTTCACAGATGATCTCACCAATCTGGATTTCGATAGTCAGGGGTTCTTTATCAATATAATTGCAAAAATATAATAATATCTGAACAATAGTGGCGTGTATTATGGCCGCCACTATAGCTGGAAAAGTTTGTACATTAGTTTATTGGTTCATTATCAATGGCTAAAAATGAACGATTAAAATTAATATAAAATGCTGGAATAAAAATGAAAAAAATAATGCTGATGATATTGGTTCTGCTGATATCAAAAAACACATATGCGGAAGGCGTTTTTGATAACACTATTTTTGGTGTTGCCTTTCTCAGTCAGAGTGCTGATATCGAGGTTACCACCCCGGGATCAGTAGTAACCGACTCAGAATCAGGCAGTGGTGTTGGCTTGTATCTGGATAAATACTATAAAAGAAAATACCGTTTTAACAGTACATTAAGCTACGTGACCTACGATAATTTTGATATTTATCAGCTGATGTTTTCAGCAGATTACTTAATACCGGTGAATGGCCGAATCAGTTTGTTTGGCGGAGTGGCAGCAGGCGGTGCGTTGCAAACCTACAGTGACTCCAGTGCTACTGATGGAGCTCTGGGTGCTGTTTATGGCGCACAGTTAGGCGGCATTGTTTATATTAATGATAGTTTAATGCTGGAACTGGGTTATCGTTTACGTCCTACTTCGGGCATAGAAACTGAAATTGTAAATACCGGTACAATTACATCCGTGACTGATTTGAGTGAAACGTACTTCAGTATTTTATTAATGTTTTAGGCGCAATCAGTTGACGCTATAAAATTAGCCAATAAAATCATCAGGAACTTTGCGGCTAACCAGGGCTTCCAGTAATGCGAGTTCTACATCGGTATGATTAAGCATATCTGCTGATACGATGTATTCACCATTTTGTGGTTTTTCATAAATATATTTTGGTGCGTGGTGAATGGCACGGGTGACTTCAGTTTTTCCGGCACTGTTAGCTGTGTTTTCAATGCTGCCATAGCAACAACAGCTGTATGTTTTTTCTGTATCGGCTTCAATATATACACCGGTTCCCCTGATGCCTATAGTTGCTGTGCTGGTACTCAGCTTAAGTTGTTCTTTTGGCGGGCGCTTTGCAAATACCGAGAGTAACTTGCCACTCAATATTTTTATTTCAGAAAGAAAATCTATATCACCCTTTAATGTTATTTTGCTATTGCTTCGAAGCACAAATGCATCTTTTCCTACCGCAAATATAATGTGACTGTTGTTACCTGTAGTAATTGTTGACTGGCTTGTAATAAAGGTGAATGGGTTTACTTTGTGGCCGTCGACATTTACTTCACCACGAAAATCAAACACCGATTTTCCGGGCAATAAACTTTTAGGTATATTGCTGAGTGACCATGCCGGTGTGGTGAATAACGGGCCTGTCGCGGCGATAGCACCGGCAGTTAGTGTCTTAATCAGGAAGTTGCGACGTTGCAGTTTGTGTTTGTCGTGATTGCACATAGAAAAAATACCTTTAAAAAAATATCGCTTAATTATAATAATAGCTGTGTATGGATGCTTTGCCTGTAAATTATGGCAATGTCAGTTTGAGGATGATCAGCTTATCTATGATGCTTAAGTTGAGATAAAGTTCTACTGATAAATGTGATACTTTTGCAATTATATTGATGGAAAGTCAGGTGTTCTTCTGAATGCGGCTATTTATAACAATCTTATTCATGTTGTCTGCTTTTCTTTTTAAGTAAGTCTTCAATGGCTTTTGAGGCCGCGACAAAACCGAAGGTCGCGGTCACTTGTGTGGCCGAGCCAAAACCCTGAGCACAGTCAAGATGCACGCCTTTAACGCTGGGTCTGGCGTAGTCAACGCTACCGTCCTCTTTCGGGTATTGCTGCTGTTGAGTGGAGTAAACGCATTTTATGCCGAATGTTCTTTTCGGGTTTTTAGTGTAGCCATACTGGTGGCGTAGCTGTGAGCGTACTTTGGCTGCTAGCGGGTCGTTCCAGGTTCTAGCCAGATCGGCAACGTTAATCATTGTCGGGTCTGTCAAACCACCTGCTCCACCGGTAGTGATTACCGGAATTTTATTGCGTTTGCAATAATAGATAATGGCACATTTGAATTTAATACTGTCTATGGCATCAATGACATAATCATAACGTTGCTGTAAATATTTCTGGCAGTTAGCCTGGGTTATAAAATCATCAATGATGTTGATTTTACATTGCGGGTTGATAAGCTGAATTCTGTCAGCCATAGCTTTGACTTTGGATTGTTCGAGTGTGTTGCTTAATGAATGAATCTGGCGGTTAATATTGCTGACGGCTATATCATCATGGTCAATCAGAGTGATTTCCCCTATGCCGGTACGAGCCAGTGATTCGGCGGCCCATGAGCCGACCCCGCCGATGCCTATCACACAAAAGTGGGCATTGCGGATGATATTAAATGCATCCTGACCATAGAGTCGGGCAATACCGCCGAAGCGGTTTTCGTAGTCACTCATGTTAAGTCGCTAGTACGCTATGCTCAGATTTATGATTCATATTAATTTATATTAAATTTTAACTGATTTTGGTGTGGGAAATAATTGTGTAGTATAGGTTAAACTTACGGCCAAATATATTATTTTAAAAAGACTAAATATAATGAGCAATAACTTCACATTCGATGCCACCCCGGAAAATTTTAATGAGCTGGTTCTCGGGAACTCCAGTCGTGGGCCAGTGATGGTTAATTACTGGAGCTCAAATGCCGGACCCTGTATCAAGCTCTGGCCTACGCTGGAAGCGCTGGTGAATGAGTTTTCCGGGCGGTTTTTACTGGTTAATGTGAATACTGACAAATATAAGTCTTTTGCACAAAATGAGCTGGGTATTGTAAGTGTACCCACATTGCAAATTTTTCATCAGCAACAGGTAGTTGATGTCATTCACGGCGCTGAGTCACCAGACAGTATCCGTAGTACCCTGTCGAAACATTTACCACGATCATCTGACAGCCTGCTGGTTGAATCGATAAAAATGTATAACGATAATAAACCACAACAGGCTATTGATGAATTAAAGAAGCTACAGAAATCCGACCCGGAAAACCCGCGTATTGCCACATCAATTATTAAGCTGATGTTTCGTGAGTCACGCTTTGATGATATGGAGCAGTATATTAATAGTCAGTCGGCGCAGGTTAAGAACAATGAGGAAGTCATTGGTCTGTTAATGCACTCAAAACTACAAACTGCAGCTGCACAGGTTAAAGATATTAATGAGTTGAATAATCAGATTGCTGCGGACAGTGAAAATATGGATTTAATTTATCAGCTGGTAGCGATGGATGCGTTAAATGATCATATAAATGATGCGCTTGATCAATTACTGAAAATGTTGAAAATAGATGCAGGCTATAAAAACAATTTACCAGCGAAAACGATGGTGTTGCTATTAAATACATTTGGCATCGATTCGGCAGAAGCAAAAAGTTACCGGGCCAGAATGATAGATGTTCTGTCGCAACAATAGTTTACCGGTGTTTTAACAATATCGGATTAGTGAGTTTGTTAGCTATTGTCTGTCATATTCGTTTATTGAGATATGGTCTTGCCAGAGAATACCCTGCAGTGCATTTTTATATCCGACATTAAATAATTTAGTCATTTTCTCGGGGTTAAATTCGGTAGCATTATCCACATAATTAACGTCTTTTGGCACTGCCGCCAGTTTAAACTTAATGCCTTTTTGTTTACAGCTGGTATAAAGTCGATAGATACTTCTGTCAAAAAGTAAATCTGTTTCGGTTTCGATATAGGCAGCGATAATGCTTGATGGAGATTGATCTACCGGATCATAATGACTTCTATTACGGTATTTTCGATTGGCGATGGTGTAGAGCGTAAAATCAAAATTAAGATGTGCATCATCGGCTAATTCTAAAACTTCAATCCAGTTAACAAACAAACCAATCATAAAAGCGTGAGTGTATATACCGCCGTCGACATGCATCTGATAATAGGTTTTGTCGCCTATATCGACACTGATATATTGTGGAGGCAGGAAAATAGGCAGTGCACTGGAGGCGTAGATGATATCGGCAAAACGCTGATACTTATCGGCTCTGTCGCTGGCGGCAATAGCGCCCATATCCCAGACAATTAACTGCCCGGTATCAATATTGGTGGAGCCGATATATAGCCGGCGACCTTTTGCATGTTCGGCCGCGACTTTATTTAACAGCTCTTCATTGAAATTACGGGCAAAAATTTCTTTTAGCGGTTGCGGATTCATCAGGTAGGCGCTGCCAAAAAAACTCAGCCAGCTATTGGTGTAAATATCATCGGTATATAATGTGGTATAAAAGCGTTTTACCTTATCAAGTTCATCGCCGCCCAGAAATACAAATGTTGCCATCACCGCACCAGTGGAAACGCCGGTAACAATATCAAATTCAGGTATATCTCCCCGATCGGTCCAGCCGGATAATATGCCCGCACCATAAGCGCCACGGGTACCACCTCCGGAAAGCGTTAGAATGTTAAATTCATGGTTTTGGTTATTTTTTCTATGTTGATGAGCTTTGTTGCTAAGTGGTGTTCCCAGACTGTCTCTAATAGTAAAAGCGCCGTGTTTATTTATGTCCAGATCAATGGCACCCCAGGGGAGTTTGTTTGCATGGGCTGCGGGCAGGGCGGGTGGTCTTGTGGTGCAACCTGTGAATAAAAGGCATAACACAATGACAAGGAGTATGCTCGGCTGTGTGAATAGGTTCATATTTGAGGTGGTTATTGTCAGGGTTAAAGTTCAGGTTGCTATATTATTTAATTTTGAGTTTTAAATCTTCTATTATTTTCACTAAAACGGAGTTATTGACTGAAATGGATTATTTAAAAATTTTCATAGGTGTGCTGTTAACATATTGGGACGATAAGTCATGAGTATGACCTCGCGGGTTATTGGGATGGTGTCATTTAACCGGCTTATGAATCAGCGGCGCATTAGTGAATATATTAAAGTTTTTAAAACTTCCATGTTAGCCCGACCAGTAGCTCGCGCCCGCGGTTGGGAACAGCTTCAGTTAAATTAGTGCCGGCTGAAGGGGTTTGAAAGTTTTCATTAAGCAGGTTTTTGGCCTGTATAGATGTTTCCAGTTGTGACGTGATATTGTACTGAAATTTTGCATACAGTAGCCAGTAGTCATTGAGGACTGTATTGTTGCCATTGATAACGGTTTCCCGCTCGCCGAAGTAATTACTGATTAAGTTGGCATTCCAGTTGGTTTGCTGATAATTAATGGTGATTGTACCTTTGTTACTGGCTTCACGAAAAGACAGTGAGGGCTTTTCGAAAATATGAGTAAAGCTGGTGCGCATTAACCAGTGTCGGCTTAGCTCGTGTGAAATTTCAAGTTCGAAACCCTTGGTTGGATCCTGGTTCATATTAGTATATTGCAGCACGTTATTGCCGACATCGTTCTGCACAATGGAATCTTCAAAGTGATTCTCAAAGTAACCCAGTGAAAAACCGGTCTGTAGCCACTGGGCTACCCAGATGATATCCCAGCTTTTTACGGTTTCGGGTTTTAAGTCGGGGTTACCCAGTAGTATCGGGTTATTGAGAAGATTAAGTTCGCTTTCTGATGGTGCGCGAAAGGCTTCACCGTAAAGTAGCTTTAAACTGTGGTGTTGATTCACTTCATGAACTAATCCCAGGCGCGGACTGATCTGAGATCCAATATCTGAAAAGTCATCATACCTTAGTCCCAGCGTTAAATGGGTTGAGGTGAATAACTGCTGTTGATATTGAGTATAAACGCCGATGATATTGCGTTCGGATTCTGCCTGTACTGGTGTTGTTGGTTCTAACGATCCGTAATAAGTGATGGGGAACTGGCCGGCAACGAGCTGGCCCAAATCATAGTTGTTACTGGCAATACTTTCAGGGGCATTGATACGGCGTAGTTCAATGCCGAATTGTAAACCACTACGTTCATTTATTTGCCAGTCGTTATGCCATTGAGTTCGGCTCTCGGTGTAATCATTGAAGTCAGCACTAATAAGAAGCGGCTCATTACTAACAGGATTGCTTGGAGGGCTATTAGGATTGTTTGGATCGTTAAAAAAATTGGCAGGTGTAAATTGCGTATTCACCATTGCACTAACTGTATTGTGGCTTAGCCAGAAATAAGATGAGACTTTCTGCCAGTTAAAATTATGCTTCAGGGAGATGGATGATATTTGACCGTCACGTTCATTGAAGCCATTAGATATATTGTTTAACTCATAAAAGTTTTTGACCTTAAACTGGTTATGCTGAATATTAATTCGTGTGTTCTGCCATTGAAATTTAAACGTTAGATCGGCCATCTTTAATGGGTCGTCTGTATCGATACGCGCGCTGCTGAATGTGTCCTGCAGGCTGTAGTCGTCGCCCTCATCAGACTCAATGTGACCGAACATATCCATTGTCATATCGCCAAACTGCGTCGATGTCTGTATATAGATTTGTTTACTGTCAAAACTGCCATAACCTACGCTAAGCTGATTAACGTTGGAGCGGGTAGTGATGTTAATCATTCCCATCATCGCGTTTGAGCCATAAACTGCAGCCCCCGGGCCACGAATAAATTCAATTTTCTCGATGTATTGTAATGGATACGTTGGCGCAAGAATGGAGCTGCCACTGCTGCGGGGAGAGTCGAAACGCTGGCCATCAATTAAAATTAAAATCTCAGCCGTGGTACCGCCAATACGTCGTCCCCGCGATGAAAAAGGTGTTTCCAGTGAAGACCCGGATGATTGATAAGATTGAAATCCCGGCACTAGATTCATGAGTTCGCCGAGTTTGTCTAATCCCAGGCGTTTAATTTCTTCATGGGTAAATACGGTTACCGCTGAAGGTACGGTTTTGAGTTTTTCCGGTGTTAATGTTGAGCTGGTGATTTCAACCTGCAGCAACTCGTCAAGCGACATAGATAAAAAATCATTCATGTCTTCCTGTGCTGACAGAGGTGGTGTAGTGAGTAATAGAAAGACTAGTAGTAGTCTTTTCATTCGCCGACGCTTCCTGTGTGAATAAATGGTCAGCCTGTCTTTTATGAAAATTGAAGTATAAAAGCAGACAATATTTAGTGTCAAACTCCATTTTAGCTACTTTTTCCCTGTACTTATCAGCATAGCAGATCAATATATTTTTGCTTGCTGTGGCACATTTTCCTGTTTGAAAGAAAGGCCTGCATTCGGGCTTGTTTTATGATCTGAATTTGAATGTGATGGTAATTAAATGGAATAAAAACAGATATGTCGTATCTAATATCTATATATACATAAAACTCGATTGAAGTGGCGACAGAAAAACCAACAGTATTTATGAGTCGTAATATTATAATATTTTAATTCATGAATGGGTTTTAAGAAATCAGGCTCGTCTGCTACTTTGATAACAGTGCGTTGTTTTAATAGAGCTCAATGTCAGCATTGATAGCTGATATTTATACAAAATTTTACTGGGATGAAATTCAAAAGCTGTTTTATTTTGTCTATAGTATTTTCAGCTCTTTAGCTAAGCTAAAGATAAACTACTATATATGGAGAAAATTAATGATAAATAGAAAAACAACGAAAATTTCAATTATATGCTTTCTGGCATTATTGCTCACCTCATTTGGCAATATCGCCAGTGCCGGTTCATTAGAAAAAAAGCTTGAGCAATGCAAGGCTGAGTTTAATACGGCTCACAGTAAAGATTCTGCTCAGGGCGTTGCGGTTGCCGCACAGCTGAAACATTTAACACTGATGAAAGAGATTTTACATGAGCTGAATAAAAAGAACTCGGGCAAAAAAATGTCAAATGCTGAATTACAGGAAAATGTGATGGTAATGTCGCACTTGCTGGAAATGCTGGTAATTGAAAATCTGAATAAAAAAGAGCAAACCTGGAATATGAACTATTAATCTGTAATCCAGTTAATTAGATCATTAAGAAGGGCAGCCCGTGTGGTTGCCCTTTTTTTGTGCCCTGAATACGACTAAACAAAGTTTGGCATCTATCCTGCAACCAAATCCCTAATTAGGTTTTAAGTCAAAAAAACGACGGGAGATATTATGACTCAGGATACGGTAATGCAGTTAGCCAGTCAGACATTATGGGTGGCGATTAGTCTGGCTGCACCCTTACTGCTTTCTGCACTGGCAGTGGGTTTATTAGTGGGGATGTTTCAGGCAGCTACACAAATTAATGAGATGACGCTGAGTTTTATTCCCAAACTGGGTATTTTAGTGGTGGCATTGTTAATCTTCGGGCCATTTATGCTCAGTACGATTGTTGATTTTACCCGTACCCTAATCACTGAAATCCCCTCCAAGCTCGGTTAACTACAACTCATTTATGTTAGCGCTAGGCAGTGAACAAATCGCAATCTGGATAGGCAGTTTTTTCTGGCCGTTTGTGCGTATTGGTTCAATGATGATAGCTGCACCGATATTTGGTGCGCGTATGTTGCCGGTGCGTATTCGGGTACTAATGGCCTTATCGGTAAGTGTGTTAACCGTTCCACTGTTGCAGCCGGTGCCTGCCGTTGATCCTATTTCTTTAGCGTCTTTTAATATCCTGTTTCAACAAATATTAATTGGTGTCGCCACCGGCTTTATTATTCAGATGGTATTTCAGTCGCTGGTTATTGCCGGTGAAGCCATTGCCAGTGGCATGGGGCTGGGCTTTGCGCGTATGGTCGATCCGGCGAATGGTGTGCAGGTGCCGGTTATCTCGCAATTTTTCGTGGTGTTGGCGACATTATTATTTGTGGTTTTAAACGGTCATTTATTGCTGATTCAGTTAATTGTGCGCAGCTTTGAAATTTTACCGATTGCGGAAACCGGCTTGTCGCTTCCGGCATTAAAAGCGGTGGTGAGCTGGGGTAGTCAGATGTTTATCGGTGGTTTAATGATTGGTCTGCCAGCGGTTACTGCGCTATTAGTGGTGAATATAGCAATGGGTGTGATTACCCGCGCGGCTCCACAGTTAAATATTTTTGCTGTGGGTTTTCCGCTGATGATTCTATTGGGATTTATTTTTCTGGCAGCCACTCTACCCAGTATATTCGCACAATTCACGCAGATGTTAATGGCCGCATTTGAATATATTGCCGAGCTGATGGTGATGAAATAAAGGTGAAATATTATGGCTGAGTCAGAGTCCGGGCAGGAACGCTCCGAAGAACCCACCGCCAAAAAACTCGATGATGCCCGAAAAAAAGGCCAGATTGCCCGCTCCCGTGACTTTAATACGATGGTCATTATTGCGCTGGCAGCCACTGCACTTTTAATGTTGGGCAAGGTAATGGTGGCGGATTTAACGCATTTAATGACGCAATATTTTCAACCTACACGGCAGGATATTTTTGACCCCTTCGGGGTTTTGCGGTGGTTTTATGCGGCGATGCTGGATGGCGTCTGGCTGATAGTGCCATTTTTAGCGGTGATGATGGTGTCAGCACTTTTTGCACCTATTTTGATTGGCGGTTGGGCCTTCAGCCTTGAAACCATCACCCCGAAACTGAGCAAACTTAATCCTATTAAGGGATTGAAAAAGATTTTTTCTGCCAAGGGGTTAATGGAACTGGTAAAAGCGCTGGCGAAATTTTTTCTGGTGGCGTCGGTAGCACTAGTAGTGATCTGGAATAATACGGATGAATACTTACAGCTTGGCAGCATGCCGGTAAAACCGGCACTGGTTAAAGCTGGTGAGTTACTGACCTGGGCTTTTTTACTGATCACTATTGCACTCATTATTATTTCTGCGATCGACGTTCCATTTCAAATCTGGGATCACAAAAAGCAGATGAAAATGACCCTGCAGGAAGTCAAAGATGAAATGAAAGACACCGACGGCAAGCCGGAAGTGAAAGCAAAAATTCGTCAGACTCAAAGAGAAATGGCAGAGGCCAGAATGATGGATGCTGTACCGGATGCGGACGTGGTCATTACCAACCCGACGCACTTTGCGGTAGCGCTTAAATACGATCCGGACAATATGCGGGCGCCGCTGGTGCTGGCTAAAGGTGCCGACTTTGTAGCGGTTAATATTCGACGTGTTGCCAGTGCCAATGAAATTTTATTGCTTGAATCGCCACCTTTGGCACGGGCCTTGTATCACACAACAGACATAGGCAAAGAAATCCCCCACGGGCTCTATGTGGCGGTGGCTCAAATACTGGCTTACGTTTTTCAGTTGCGTGAAGTCCAAAAAAATGGCGGCAGAAAACCGACACAGCCGCAGACAGAGATTCCCGAGGAATTTGAAAAGTTTACCCAAATGCCAGGGGATGCGCCGATTGAAAATAATGATGAACCATAAATACAACTAGAGAAGTTAACGATGGAAGCAGTCATAAGTAATCTACAGAACCTGGCTCGTAGTGGCCTGATGGCGCCAATTGCGGTAATCGCATTGCTGGGTATGTTGATTATTCCTTTGCCACCAATTGCACTGGATTTGTTTTTCACCCTGAATATCTGCCTATCTATCATTATCGTGTTAGTTAGTGTTTATGCACAACGGCCTTTAGACTTTGTTATCTTCCCCACCATTATACTTATCTCAACCTTATTTCGTTTAGCGCTTAATGTCGCTTCTACGCGTATTGTTTTACTTGAAGGCCATACCGGCACGGGTGCAGCGGGGCAGGTTATAGAATCTTTCGGTGAATTTGTTATCGGTGGAAACTATGCGGTGGGTTTAGTGGTGTTTGCCATTCTGGTGATCATAAATTTTGTGGTAGTGACCAAAGGTGCAGGCCGGGTTTCAGAGGTTAGCGCACGTTTTACGTTAGATGCGATGCCCGGTAAACAGATGTCGATAGATGCGGATTTAAACTCCGGTATTATCGATCAGGATGAGGCCAAGCTGCGACGTGAAGAAATTGCGGCGGAAGCCGATTTTTATGGTTCGATGGATGGTGCCAGTAAATTTGTACGCGGTGATGCAGTTGCCGGTATTTTAATTTTAGTGATTAATATAGTGGGCGGCTTTGCAATCGGTGTAGGGCAGCATGATATGGCTTTTGCTGATGCAATTAAAAACTACACACTATTAACTATCGGTGATGGTTTGGTGGCGCAAATTCCTTCGCTGTTACTGTCTAGTGCAACTGCTATTATTATTACCCGTGATTCTAATAAACAGGATCTGGGTGAAAAAATTCAACAACAAATGTTCGCCAACACTAAAGTGTTGTGGGTGACCGCAGGTATTGTGGGAATAATGGGTGCCATTCCCGGGATGCCGAATTTAGCTTTTTTAAGTATTGCCGGTGCGTTAGTTGCAACCGCAAGATGGATGGATAAAAAAGCGGCTGAAGAAGAAATAATTGATCGGGTAGAGCCGGATGATAAACCGGCGGTGACATCAGAGCAAAAAGAATTGTCCTGGGATGATGTGCAACCGGTTGATTTAATCGGGCTGGAAGTTGGTTATGGGCTGATTCCAATGGTGGACAGTAATCAGAATGGTCAGTTATTAAATCGTATTAAAGGTGTGCGTAAAAAGCTTTCACAGGAACTAGGCTTTCTCATTCACTCGGTACATATTCGCGATAATTTAGACTTAAGTCCAAATGCCTATCGCATTACTTTAAATGGTGTGCCAGTGGGGGAAAGCAGTGTGCATCCGGATCGCGAAATGGCGATCAATCCGGGGCAGGTCTATGGCGAATTACAGGGTGTTCCGGGAAAAGATCCGGCCTATGGTTTAGATGCAATCTGGATTGAGCCGGGGATGCGTGATCACGCACAAACATTGGGCTATACCGTGGTAGATGCTACTACTGTAGTGGCAACTCACTTAAACCAGATTTTACATGATAATGCGCAGGAGTTGCTGGGGCATGAAGAAGTGCAACAATTACTGGATAACCTGGCAAAAAGTTCACCTAAGCTGGTGCAGGATTTAATACCGGATTTATTGCCGTTAAGCGTGGTCGTTAAAGTCATGCAGAACTTATTAACTGAAGGTGTATCGGTGCGGGATGTACGTACCATCGCAGAAGTGCTGGCAGAAAATGGCAGCCAGACCCAGAACCCGGTTGAGTTAACTGCGATTGTGCGTATTGCATTGGGTCGCGCCATTATTCAAAAAATAAATGGTTTGGAACAGGACCTGCCAGTGATCACCTTAGAGCCAACACTTGAACAGCTGTTACTGCAGTCGGCACAAAATGCAGCGGAGGGTTCTATCGGCGTTGAGCCGGGTTTAACCGAGCGGATGTTTAAATCGTTGGAGCAGGTTGCAGAACAGCAGGAAGTGGCTAATCAGCCGGCTATTCTGGTTGTGGCTCCCGGGTTACGTTTATGGTTGTCGCAGTTAGTGAAGCATTCTATTTCGGGCATGAGTGTGTTGTCGTATAGCGAAATCCCGGATAATAAAAATATAAAAGTAGTGGCATCTGTGGGTGCTGATTAATTGTTTTTGTGAAAAATTAAAGTTAGAAAATAGAAATTATTAGCGTTTAAATATAAAAGGTAGTGGAGAAATAACATGCAGGTAAAACGATTTGTAGCTGATGATATGCGTACCGCGATGCGCTTGGTAAAAGAAGAAATCGGCGCTGATGCGGTTATTTTATCTAACCGGATTGTTGACGGAAAAGTTGAAGTTCTGGCAGCACGTGATTATGACGAAACTTTAATTAATCAGGCATTAGATAAAACACTGGTTGAAAGTAAACCCGATGGTGCTGCTGCCTATTATGAAAGAGCGGCGGCTGAGCGGGAACTACAAAATCCCCGGGCTACGGATAATGATAAAAATATCGGACAGCAAGCGGTTACGAGTAAACCGGATGCTACAAAACCGGATGCTAGAAAACATATAGATGAATATGAACGCTCAGTATTTAACAACAACTTTGATTCTATAGATGGTGAGGATAATAACGCGCGGGATCATATTCAAAAAAGTTATTCACAAGCACATCAGGCGGCGGGTTTGGTGCAGACTCCTGTCAGCGAGAAACAGCCTCCGTTTACAGACAGTATTGTAGAAATGCGGGATGAATTAAAATCACTTAAAGCGATGATTGAAAATCAGCATGTATTAGGTGAGTGGAAGGAAATGGCCAGTCGTCATCCATTACGGGTTTCATTGTATAAGCGTTTGACTGAGCTGGGTTTAAGTCAGTCAGTTTGTAAATACCTGGCGCGTGGCCTGGATGATTCGTCGGATATTGAACATGCAATGCAGGCTGCGTTAAAACAGCTGGTGCATCAAATACCGTTAGTGCATAGCAGCCTGTCGGCAAGTGAGGATATGTTAAATCGCGGTGGCGTTTTTGCAATGGTCGGCCCTACCGGGGTTGGAAAAACGACTACCATTGCAAAACTGGCTGCGCGTTTTGCAATGCAACACGGGCAACGTCATGTAGCATTAATCAGTACCGATACCTACCGCATTGGAGCTCATGAGCAGTTAATGACTTATGGGCGGTTACTCGGTGTGCCGGTGCATTCGGCAAATGACACCACTGAGTTGCAGCAGTTATTACATAAGCTGCATGATAAAAAATTAGTTTTAATTGATACGGCGGGCATGAGTCAGCGGGATATTGATATTAGTCAGAAGCTGGCGCATTTAAGTCACCCGGCATCGCAGATTAAACCGTATCTGGTTTTATCGGCTAATGCGCAGACCTCTACACTGGATGAAGTGATTAGTGTGTTTAAAAAAGCCAGCCCGGCAGGATGCATTATCACCAAGCTGGATGAAGCGGCCAGTCTGGGCGGAATATTGAGTGCAGTGATTAAGCATCAGTTGCCGGTTGCATATGTGAGTAACGGTCAGAAAGTACCGGAAGACATTCAACCGGCACGCGCACGGGAACTGGTGGATCAAATGCTGGCTTATGCAAAACAATATAAGCAAAGCTCTGATGATGAATTTATGGCGGTTGCGTTTGCCTCATCTATGAGCCATGCTTCTTTAACATAGTGATAAGACTATATTATTTATGAAAGATCAGGCAGCAGGCATAAGAACAATGGCATCAAAGAAACCAGTTCAGGTAATTGCGGTAACCAGCGGTAAAGGCGGAGTCGGTAAAACCAATGTGTCAGTTAATTTATCACTGGCAATGGTCGCGGCAGGACAGAATGTATTATTACTGGATGCGGATTTAGGCCTGGCTAATGTGGATTTGTTATTGGGCTTGCGGGCAGAGAAAAATTTATCCCATGTGATCAGTGGTGAGCGCACGCTCGAAGAAGTGATTATAAAAACTCCGCAAGGGCTTAATATTATTCCCGCCGCTTCTGGTATGCAGATGATGTCTGAGCTGGATCCGGCACAACATGCCGGGGTGATTCGAGCTTTTAGTGATTTAAGTTTGTCGGTGGATGCTTTAGTGATTGATACCGCAGCGGGTATTTCCGATGGCGTAGTGAGTTTTGTTAAGGCATCGAATGAAGTGGTTGTCGTGGTTTGTAATGAACCGACATCACTGACCGATGCTTATGCATTAATAAAAGTAATGTCGGAAGATCATGGTGTGTATAAATTTAATATTTTAGCCAATTCGGTACGTGATCCACTGGAAGGTGCAAAGCTGTTTAAAAAGCTCACCCGGGTGACTGATCACTATCTTGATGTGACTTTAAACTTTATGGGCGCGGTACCCTATGATGAATATCTGGTGAAGGCGGTGAAAAAACAACAGGCGGTGATGCAATCATATCCGCAAAGTCCGTCATCCATCGCTTTTAGAAAACTGGCGAAAACGGCGATTAGCTGGAAGCTTCCGCAAAGTGCCTCCGGCCATTTAGAGTTTTTCGTTGAGCGGCTGATTAAATTCAGTGCTGCTGGTTAGCGGGAGTTGACTATACTTTGTTAATGAATGCTGCCAAAACCATGTATGACGATGTGCAAAAAGATCAGCGCGATCAACGTATTCTTGAGCACATCAATCTGGTCAAACGTATTGCTTATCATTTGATTACGCGTCTGCCTACGCATGTTCAGGTGGATGATTTGATTCAGTCGGGGATGGTGGGATTAATCGAAGCTGCCAAAAATTATGATCCATCGCAGGGTGCCAGTTTTGAAACTTATGCAGGAATTCGGGTACGTGGAGCGATGCTCGATGATGTTCGCCATGCAGACTGGTCACCCCGTTCGCTACATCGCAAAATGCGTCAGGTGCGGGAAGCCATTCATGAAATTGAAAATGCAACCGGTCGGGATGCCAAAGATCAGGAAATAGCAGACCGACTGGATATTACGCTGGATGACTATCATCGGATTCGGCGTGATAGCTCAAATGCTCAAATTTTCAGTCTCGATCAAACCGAAGATGACCCGGGGCAACAGGACCGTATAAAATCCTCCCAGAGTGATCCGCTGGAAGCATTACAAAGCAGTAGCTTTAAAAGCGCCCTGGCGGAAGTAATTACAACGCTGGCTGAGCGCGAGCAGATGGTGATGTCGCTTTATTATAATGAAGAGTTAAACCTGAAAGA
>CAZHEA010000019.1:0-47691 GCA_964531165.1 uncultured Thiotrichaceae bacterium | reverse complement strand
TTTTTTTCATTAGATATCTCTCTACTGACTAAGTTGATTGTTGTTGTAATTCAGTTTGAAGCTTATTAGCTGTTTCTGAATCCAGACCGCGGATGATACGAAGTAAATGATAGGCCTGATCTAGATGGTTTATCGACTTTAATTTAATGGCTGCATGATAATAAGCTTCACTGGCTTTTTTCCATTTCGCCTGCATGTAATATAAGTTGCCTAATTCGCCATAAGCGTTAGGGTCACCAGCTAATTCGGTTAATTCAATATATGTATCTTCAGCTGTTTTCAGATCACGGTTCCAGTATGCCAGACGTGCTTTAAATAACATTTCACTCGTGGTTAGAACGGATGCTTTATCCGAACTCTGGTTGTCATTATCCAGCTGATTTTCCTGCTTAAATATTTCTAAAGCTTCATTAACGGTATTTTGTACAGCAAGTACAATTTCATCGATATTAGAATGGCTGTCGGATTCGGTTTCTATATCGACTTCTAACGTTATCTGTTCAGTAGTCGGTTGGCTGCTCATATCCGTGGCGTTATATGATTCTATATTTTCTACTGGTTGCTCCGGTTGATCACTGTCAAAAATATGATTGTATAAAGATTTTTCGTTGTCAGCCAGTTCATGCGAAGGTAATGTGTAATCGAGTGATTCTGATGCATCGTTAATCACGGCATCAACGGGTAAGTTGAAATCTGCCGTAAACAAAAATGCACGGTAATAAATAATGGCAATCAATATACCGAGAATGATTCCAGGCCATATCATATTTTTTATTAGTTTACTCATTTTCAACTCCAGTTAATTTATCTAAGTCAATTTCGATTTGTTCAGAAGGTCGTATCTGAAAAAAGTGCTGTTGCCAGCTTATTAAATTCTATTGCACTCTTACTCGCCGGTGCCAGTTCATTGATAGACATGCCTTCACTTAAGGTACGTCTGAACATGGTTCGTTGGCATAATCTGTGTGGAATAACAGTAATATGCTTAAGCGAGTTTAGTGCTTGTTCAGTTTCATCGGATTCTCTTACTAGCCTGTGCGTATCTGCACGGTTAATAAATGCCAGTAATTTAGTGTCTTTATCTTTAATCGTTTCACTGACGATTTTTAAAAAACGCTGAGTTGCCCATAAATCAGGTTGGCTTGGTGAAACGGGTATGATTATTTTATCGGCGATTTTAATAGCCTGCTTCATATCGTTCATATTGGATGCACCCACATCAATTATTACCTGTTTATCAATGTAGGTTGAAATTAAACTTATATCTGTCATGACTTTTAAAGATGCTAATTGTTCTTCATCCCGAACTGCAGCAACATCGGTTAATGTACCCTGTGGATCAAGGTCGAATGTCACCACATCTTCACCCTGCTCTTTCAGCCATAATGCCAGATTAAAAGTAATGGTACTTTTACCCGAGCCGCCTTTTAAATTTGCAATTACACTAATCATGTCTTATCTATAGGTCTGTTGTGGCTTATTTGATCTTGCAGGTTGCTTCATAATACTGAAGCCTTCAGGGATCTTAAATAAACTAACGGGTTGTTTAGTGACTTTAATGTTTTTTAATTCACGGATATATCCACCGGGTAACTCTTCACGTATTGATATTTCCAGTTGTGGGTCATACCATTGAAATGAGTTAACCGTAGAGCCATCAGGCCGACTTAAGGTTCTAACCCATTTTTCTGTTTTGCGACTATTAACGGTTTCTTTACTTTTTAGTACCATTTCGGCCATTGAACCATCGCTAAAAAACTCTCTAATTGCTAATTGACGTTTGCTATCAATCCAGTGAAGAGTGCGTATGTTCTGGCCTTGCTGTACTGTAATGATTTGCCATTTTTGAGTATTAAATCCATTTATATTTTCATCAGCTAATCGTGTACATGTTGCATTTTGTAAGCGACGACATGGATTGCCTTTTGTTTGTGTATCGGTAGATTGTTTTTGTGTAGGTATTTCTATGTATTGTTTTAACTGTGGGTTTAATTTTATTAACTTGCCTTCTAACGGGAAAACAATATCAATAATTAATCCGTTTTGTGTAGTAACTTCGGTACGTACTACATTGTTTCCAACATATAGTTTACTGGTTGTCTGTTGTTGACCAGGGATAGATATTACAGCGTCAGCAGAGAATTGTTTACCTGTAACCGTCGCCTGAGCAGTGTTAACAATTAATAATGCTAATATCAGATGTTTCGTAAACATGAAATTAATTCCAGCGTGATTTAAGTTTTTACAAATGTACATCCCTGTACAGTTTGCAGCTTATTATTAACTATTTAGCAGGTGCAGGCGCCGGAGCGGGTGCATAACCTGGGCCATAGCCATACTGTGGTCCACCATAACCAGGGTTTCCATAGTATTGTGGTGGTCGGTTATAGCCGTTGCCATTACTGTAACCATTGCCATTTCCATAGCCGTTACCGTTACCGTTGCCATATCCATTGCCATTACCGTAGCCGTTTCCATTACCGTAGCCATTTCCATAACCGTTACCACGACCATTACCTGACATGTTGAAGTTAAATCCACCATTGCTCATGAAATCACCCATGCCGTTTCCATAGCCGTTGCCATTTCCATTTCCATAACCGTTACCATTTCCATAACCGTTACCGTAACCATTGCCATAGCCGTTTCCATTACCGTATCCATTTCCATTTCCATAACCATTATTGTTCCATGGAGCTGAGTTGCCATTATTCCATGGTCCGCCACCCCATGGTCCACCACCCCAGGGAGACCACCAGGCATTGGCAATCATAGGTACTGATAAGGCGCCTATAAGAGCCGCAGTTGATACAAGCATTTTTACATTTTTCATGGTATTACCCTCGTTTTGTGTTACAAAAAATTTTTCCTGATAACTTTTGTTATCTAATTAAACATGCAGCGGAAAGTTCAACATGTCGTTACTGATAGTTAACTTCTGGTTAAAATCATCGCCATAAATACGCATTAGAATTTCTATAGGGTGAAGCAAAAAATGGCACATTATTCAGGTATGTCGGGTTAGAATAAAATGGCATAGGACCACCAACAGGAAGTAATGAGCTTGAATGACTCAATAAATTGTTATTCATATAAGGCCGATAGTTTGGTGTAGGGTGCATAAAATTTCGATTGATAGGCTGCATCTGATTGACTGGTTGAGATGCTGCTCGTTTTTGAAACTGTTGAGGTACACTTCCCCAGGGTCTCTTTGTAGGGCCAAATTTATATTGTCTATTTGAAGACCATGACTGGTTAACTCGCCAGGGATTAACTTTCCATGGATTAACCGATTTACGTTGTGGTTGAGTTAAGGCATATTGTTTTGCATCAACAACATTTGATGATGCAATATCAAACTGCTTGCCTTTATAGGGTTCAAAATTGGCACCACTTCTCCAGCTTGCTTTTTGCCATTTAACTGATTTTAAGTTTGCCGGGTTATTATATGTTACCCCCTGTTTTGACGAAGGAGGAACAAATCCGGTCCAGCTATCACTGGCAACACTCGTTGCAGGTGTAAGCGACGCCAGTATGGCTGTGCCTAGATAAATTGCTTGTGCGATATAGGGTTTCATGGATCAGCCTTATGCCTGGATTAACGGCGATAGTTATTGTACGGAGCAACCGGGTATGGCTGTCTCTGTTGTGGTGGTAATTGCATGGGCGGGCGTTGCATTTGTCCTCTGTTAACTGGCGGTCGCATTTGTGCTTGTGGAAATTGTTGCATGTGTCGCATGTTGGGTTGCTGTTGTGGATGGTTGAAATTCTGCTTTACCATGGGAGCCGGTTGATTAAATCTACCCATAGCATTTCTAGCGGGATTAAAGTTCTGACGTGCATTAGAATTAAAATTCTGTTGTTGCATATTATTCATAGGCATAGGTGGATTTGAAGTCATCATTGCGAGTTGTTGCTCATGTTGCTTTAACATACGCTCTTTCATCCACTCCGGCATATTCTCAGCCTGTAAAATTTGCTGCTTCTGGTTTTTAGAATATTGATCAAGCATTCTATTCCATGTTTGTTTTAATCTTTTATTATTTTCCTCAGTCCATTTTTGATTGTCTTTAGCGCGTTGCGCAGAAAGTTCCTGTGACTTTTTCAAAAAATCGTTGTGACGTTTTTCATTGTCTTTGAGACGCTGAGTATTTTCTTCAAGCATTTTTTGTATGCTTTCTTTTGTTGCTTGCTGCTGATTTATAACCCACTCTGGTAGTTGATTAGCTGGTCTTGTTATAGCCCGTGTGTCCGCAGGAAAATGATTGTATGGTTGAATAGTCTGCCTCTGATTGTACGGGTTAGCCTGTGCCTGCTTCGAGCCATAGGGTACAAATGCCGGTGGTGTATTGTTCATGATCGACTGATATGGTCCAGGTGGTGGCATAATCTGGCTGTTTTCAATTACGCCTGAAAATACCTGAGTGCTGATTAACATTGCGCCTGTCAGAGTTGTCAATTTTAGTAATTTCATTTTAGTATCCTGCTTCATTGTCATAGTCGATGCGTTAATTAAATGTTTGTTATTGAATCTACTTTTCATCAGAGTCATCTTTTAATTTTATACCGCGACGTTTTTTTACCGTCGATTTAGTCGCTTTCTTCGGCGCTGATTTCTTTTTAGTAGGCGCTTTCTTTTTAACGGCCTTGTTCTTTGGTGCCTTAGCCTTAGTTTTAGTTTTCGTAACAGGGCTATTGCTATCTGATTTGAGAGGTTTGTCTGTAGATGACGAAGTGCTTTGTTCTGCTGAGGTTTTCAAATCATTATCAGACACATCGTTTACATTTGCCGCTGGTTCAGTGGCAAAATTATCGTTAATCGGTTGAGATTTAAATCGGTTTAATAAATTGTCATATGCCATTTTTGTCATCATGATAAACATACGTCCAATATAAAAAGTCCAGGTGATGGCACTTACAACTGCACTATAAATTCGCATCCATAGCGGTAATTTAAATTCTTCAATTTCGTCGGTTTCAACCCGATGTACAACTTTTTCACCATTAGGTCCAGCGCATTCATAAAAGTGTTTTTTCAGACTGATACAACCTAGTGGAATAACTACCAGAGTTAACACTGTTGCAACACCGGCACCAAATAACAAACTGACAGCCATGCCTTTAAAAATCAGGTCATCAAGAATCATGTATGAACCTGCCATTAGTGTGAGAGCGGTAATCAGGATGGGGCGCATACGGGCTTTACCTGCATTGATGATGGCATCATGTATTTCAACACCCTGCTCTACTTCATGCTTTACAAATTCCACCAGTAGTATTGAGTTCCTGACGACGATGCCGGCAAGTGCGATAAAACCAATCATTGATGTTGCCGTAAACTCAGCACCGGTTACCCAGTGCCCCGGAATAATGCCGATTAGAGTTAATGGAATGGGTGCCATTATTAATCCACCTAATGAGAAGTCTTTAAACTCCCAGACAATCAGTGCATAAATTAATAACATTGCTGCCATAAATGCACCGCCCATATCTCTGAATGTCTCATAGGTGACGGTCCACTCTCCGCCCCACTCAAAACCGGACTGGAAATCATCCGCTGGCGGACCGATTAATCCTAACGGCATACCCGAAATTTTTTCACCATCCGGTGTTGTGTATTGCTCAAGTAAATCTTCGATTGCAAACATGCCATAAATAGGTGCACCTAAACGTCCGGTCATTTCTCCGGTTACATACTCCACATCTCGCAGGTCTTTGTGGTACACAATAGGGTCTTCTATTGCGCGTACAAAACGTCCGAGCTCGGTTAATGGAATTGACTCACCATTGACTCCGGTTATTGGCATGTTTCCTAGACGATTAATTTCAGATCTAACGCCGATTGCTGCCTGAATAACGATATAGGTTGCTTCCAGCATGCGACCTTTTTTAACATCGCCAAGTTTATAGCCACCCATAACCATAGCCAGTGTTTCGTTTATGGTATTAACCGATACTCCACGACGTGCGGCTTTTTTTGTATCAACTTCAAAGCGCCAGTATTCGTATTCATCTGCCATGTAGTTATCAACATCTACAACACCGTCTGCTGATTCAAATATACCGGTCATATCATTTGCAACCTGACGACGGGTTTTTGCATCCGGTCCGTAAATTTCAGCAACTACGGTTTGCAGTACCGGCGGGCCCGGTGGCATTTCAACTATCTGGATACGTGCACCAAGCTCATCTGCTATGGGTTTTAATATCTCTCGAGCATTCACTGCAATATCGTGACTTAAGCGCTGGCGATCATTCTTATCCAGTAACATGACTTGAATATCTGCCTGCCAGGGGTTTTTACGCATATAGTAATGACGAACCATGCCATTAAAATTAAACGGTGAAGCGGTACCTACATAAGTTTGAATGGCTGTAATTTCCGGAATTTTCTGTAACTCTTGTGCCATGCGTGATGTTAAATTTGCGGTCACCGGTAATGCAGTGCCTTCCGGCATATTAATCACTACATTAAATTCCGGTTTGTTATCAAACGGTAACATTTTTACCGTTACCGACTGGGTTGAAAATAAAGCACAGGAAAGAATGGTTAAAGCGATCAGAGTAAACAGAAAAATATAGCCGTTAACTTTATTGTGACAAAGCGGCTTCATAATCGGCATATAGAATCGCCCGATTGCTTCAATCTGTTTTCTCTCTCTAATCTCAGCTTTTTTAAGCGCTTCCATATTCGGCCGTAAACGCATTGCAAACCAGGGAACAAAAATAAACGCTGCTATCAGGGACAGAAACATTGCGGCAGAACCAAGAACCGGTATCGGACGCATGTATGGCCCCATCAGTCCGCTAACAAAACCCATTGCCAGCAGTGCAGCAATAATAGAAAAGGTTGCCATAATAGTCGGGTTGCCGACTTCGCGTACTGCATCTATGGCAATATTAGTTGATGTTTTACCGGCTTTTAACCATCGCCGAAAAATATTTTCAACAACGACTGTAGCATCGTCTACTAAAATTCCGATAGTGAATACCAGTGCAAATAAACTAACCCGGTCAATGGTGTAGTCAATAATCCAGGCCGCCCAAATGGTCATTAAAATGACTACTGGAATAACAAAAATAACCACTGATGCAGCTCGTGCACCCAGGCCTATTAAGCATAAAATACTAACAGCAACGGTCGCTTCAAATAGCGCCAGCAATAATTCATTAACTTTATCATTGGCGGATTTTCCATAATCACGGGTAATACTAACTTCAATATTATCGGGTATTAAATGCCCCTTTAAGGACTCCAGTTTTGCAATTAACTGCTTGGCAATCGTTACCCCGTTGGTGCCGACTTTTTTTGCAACTGCAATGGTAACGGCCTGAGACCCGGGCGTGGTTTTTCCATCACCCTCATACGCCGGACCGGTAGCATAGGTGACCATTTGTGATGTTTCCTGTGGTGCCTGATAAACCCGTGCAATATCTCTGACGTACACTGGTGCGCCATTGCGAACAGCGACAACTAAATTTGAAACATCCTGAGCATTATTCAAAAAAGCACCGGTGTAAACATTAAAGGTTCGATTGCCGCCTTCAATGTTACCGGCTTCGAGTTCACTGTTTGCGGTGCGAATTGTATTGGCAACATCCTGTATGCTTATGCCAAAACCATTGAGTCGTTCGGGAGATACTTCAATACGTATTTGTTCTGCACGACCGCCTACAACAAAACCTTTTCCGGAATTAGGTACCTGCTCTAGCTTCTGTAAAATATCCAGTGCCAGTGTGCGTAATATTGAATCATCAATCGAAGGATCCTGTGACCAGATTGTAGCGGTAACGACCGGTACATCATCCGGACCTACGGGTTTAACAATGGGCATAGATACGCCAGGTGGAATAGCATCTATATTTGACTGAATTTTATCGTGGACTTTTACAATCGATTCGCCTAAATCTTCACCAACATAAAATTGCGCAGTAACAATTCCAGAGCCACGCTGGCTGGCGGAATAGACATGACGAATTCCGGGGATTTCACTTATGATTCTTTCTAAAGGATTAATCGCAAGATTTGCCATTTGTTCAGCTGAAGCACCGGGATATTGCACCAGTATATCTACCATCGGTACCGATATTTTCGGGTCTTCCTGGCGTGGCGTAAACATTAAGCCCAGTAAGCCTATAATTAGAAATGCGGCCATTAATAATGGCGTTACCGGTGAATTGATAAACTGACGGGTTATACGTCCGGCAATGCCGAGATTATTTTCGTCAAGTTCAAACTCTTTGTCTTCGGTTTTGCTATTTGATTCATTTGCCATTTTATAAACTCAATTATATTTTTAACGTCTATGCCGGTAATTCGATTTAATTCTCGTTATTTACTGGTCCAGCCGGATCGCATTCCTGGATGTGGATAGGCAAAAATGTTTTCTCCGGGTTGTACACCGGCAAGCACAGCAATATGCTGGTTATCAACCTGGTCGCCCAACCTGACAAGACGTAGTTCGGCTTTATTTTCCGCGTTTAACACAAACACAGCAGGTAAGCTTCCGCGTCGAACAATCGCTGAAGATGGAATTACCGGCATACTATTTATCGGCGTATTTATATCCTGCACCATCACTTCTGCATACATACCTGGCCCGCCGGGAACGCTATCCGGTAAATCAAATTTAACGGTTACGGTGTGTCGTTGACTGTCCGCCGTAGGATAAATTTGGGCGACACGCACTTCGATATAGGTGTTACCAACATCGAGTTTTGCAGGAACAATTGTGCCGGTATTTAATCCGGAAACTAAACGTGCTGGTACTTCTACCTGTAACTGCAGTGAGCGTGTATCTGAATATTTTATTAGCGCCTGCCCTCGTTGTACGGTATCGCCTATCTCAACGAGTTTCTTAACGATAACACCTTCAAAAGGACTGATAGATCTGGCATCGCGTAGATGAGTGTCAATTTCATTAACCCGTGAACGCATTGCCATAATCTGGCTTTGCGCCATACTTACGTGATTTTCTTTATTGTATAAATCCAGGTCACGGTTGACCCATGGATTTAAGTTTGTATTCGGGTATTGAAAGTTTGAAGAAGACGAGTTCATTCCCGGCATTGAACCCATCGATCCCATTGGGCCCATGCTAAAAAATTTTTCAAACATAGATGGAAAATAACCCATACCAGCCATGGCTGAACTGGTATTTAATTGTCTTTGCTGATCGTTGAAATCCCGATATGCCTGAGGCGCCCAGTATTCTTTTGTGTAATTAACTTTGGCGTTGCCGAGTGATGCTTCGGTGCGGTATAAATTTGCGATAGCCTGATCACGCTGAGCAAGAATATTATCGTGATTTAAAGCAACCAGTACCTGTCCGGTGTTAAACCAGTCGCCTTCATTGCCAGCAACATAATCAACCCGTCCGGAAATTTGAGCAGTTAATACAATTTCCTTATTAGCTACCACCGTACCTCCCAGTACAACATGTGAACCGGTTTTAATGTTACTGACAGTTACAATTTGAGATTGTTGTGTCTGTGATTGTTGTTGAGGGTGATAGTACGCCGGCGTTGATTGATGGTTTTGTTGAACCTGACTCTGATTTGCCGGTATCTGTCCCTGCTGCGGTGCGGGGGGCGTTGCAAAGTTTTGATAATATCCCGTATCTGCAGCATTAACTGAATAGTTAAATAGTAATGGGAACGTTATTAATAAACATTTACGTGTATTTTTTATTATCATCTTTTGTACGCTTTTTAGTAGGCTTAAGTTCAGTTAGCTGGATAGTCAGTTCAGGCGTTAAACTTTGCCCATCACTCCAAAACTTTTGATAAAGGGGCCGGCCATGCGAGGATCTTTGATCATTGCGGCATAATCCCCTATATTAAATTTTAGTTTTTTGGTGGTGTATGCGATACCCAGCCCTACCATACCCGGTGGTTTTTTTGACCATTTTGACCAGTGGTCTTTTGATGCACGAAGATCCCAGTTCAGTTCTTGTCCGTCATAGCTACCTGATGCAACGACTCTGCCTTTTTGAACATCGATATAACCCATTGGCTTGTCATCTCCATCAAGACCATATCCAATTACTGAATTGAAGTTAATTTGTGAAAGAGCATCAGCCAGTCCCGGCTCGTTATTCCAGGCTTCCGCATATTGATTCATCCAGTCGTTAGTAAACATACTCATAGAGATTCACCTTTATCATTTTTTATATTTATATATGCAGTAGCATGCACCGTGCCAACTAGTAACCTACTGATTTATATATGATTATTATGGTGATGCAATTGGTGTTGCTGCAACGACTCTATTGATTTAATAGCTATGTTATTGAATTACATATAGTTATATAAAAATATTGTTGCAACATGTTGCATAGCGTTGCATTAAAAAAATCGTATGCGAGAATGGTAAAACGAGGTAAACGTTGAAGAGGTGTAAAAATGACCCGATCTAATAATTTTGATTTTGCTCCATTAGCAAAAACCGTTGTACAGCATATCGATGAAGGTATTATTGTTGCTGACCAACTGGGTAAAATTCTTTATTACAACCCTGCGGTTAAAAAGTTGCTGGGATTAAAAACGGATACAAAGCTTAATAAGTTAAATGATATTGCAAAATTTAATTTACAAAAGTCTTTATTACGAGCGGCAATCGATTCTGGTGAAGTGGATGCAGCGGGAAAACCCAGTGGAAATTTTATAAGTTTTGAAGAACGCATTAGACATGCTGATTCAAATCGAGTGATTGAAATAACCAGTGGTTTAATTTCTGATGACGGCACAAAAGATCGTAAACGACTTTTATTGTTTAGAGATAAAACAGATACCTATCATATTCGTTCTGTTCTTAATCCGACTAATGCAAAGCTTTCAAGCAAAGACCCGCAGATGCTTGAAATCATTCATCGTATTCAACAGATAGCGCCAACAAATGCGTTTACCTTATTACAGGGTGAGTCAGGTACGGGTAAAACTCAACTTGCACGATTAATTCATAGTCAGAGTAAACGTTCAAAAGAAGCCTTTATAGAAATTAACTGTGCAGCTATTCCTGAGTCATTATTAGAGTCAGAGCTTTTTGGTCACATTAAAGGTGCATTTACCGGTGCAAGCGCAAATCGACTGGGGCGTTTTCAAAGTGCTGATAAGGGAACACTGTTTTTAGATGAAGTAGGTGAAATTCCTCTGCACCTACAGGCAAAATTATTACGTGCAATTCAGGATCAGGAATTTGAAATGGTGGGTTCTGATAAAACAGTAAAAGTTAATGTGCGAATTATCGCTGCATCTAATCAAAATTTGCGCGATATGGTTGATAGTGGCAAGTTTCGGGCTGACTTATACTATCGCTTAGCGGTCATTGCCATTACGGTTCCTGCTTTGCGTGACAGACCAGGAGATGTACCGGTTTTGATCAAACATTTCTGCACTCAATTACAGGATCGTGGTTACCCCGGAGATATGGAGTGTAATCAGGATTCAATGCGGATGATGATGAATTATCCGTGGCCCGGAAATGTACGTGAACTGGAAAATGCGGTAGAACATGGCATTATTTGTGCGATTGATGGAATTGTTCTACCTGAAAGTTTACCGCAGGACATTCGGGAATTTTGTACAGATATGAATGCCCATACAATAATGACTGATGATGAAGAAAAAACGATTCAAGAAATACAGTCAGCCATGAAGTCCTGCAAAGGTAATAAAGCTGAAGCGGCGAAAATTTTAAATGTAAATAGAACAACACTCTGGCGCTGGATACAAAAATATAAAATTCCAGTTTAAGTATTGAAGTCAGATTATAATGGCTGGAGTAGCTTCGTCATTCCTGAGAAGGCCGGGATTCAGTGACTTTACTAACAAGTCAGCTAAATAGAATGCTCATGTTATAGACTTAAGACCGGATGTCCTTAGTTTATGCCTTAGCAATGTAACTTTTAGTAATAAAGTTACATTAATCGTTATGTATTAGAGCGCTGATTTCTGGATAATAACGTTTTTTGTTGATATAGTCATAATCCCCCAAAAATTAAATATTGAAAATATTATGAATAAGCTTACTGCCCTGTTAATGATAATCGTTGCTGTTGTTTCGCTGGCCGCCGGGCTCTGGTTTGGGCAGGATAAAGGTGAGACAGCGATTAAACCTGCAGTCATTCAGGGGGCTATTTATCCACTCGCTAAAAATATTCAGGATTTTAATTTACTCGATCAAAATTCACACGACATATCTAAACAAAATTTTTTAAATCACTGGAGTTTAATTTTTATTGGCTATACCCACTGCCCTGATGTCTGCCCTACAACATTAGCTGTGTTAAATCAGGTTGATGAGTTTATGGTGCAGCAGAATATTATGCCACCGCAGATGGTGTTTTTATCGATCGATCCTGAGCGCGATACAGTCGATGTAATGAAGCCATATATAAATTATTTTAATAAAAAATTTATCGCTCTAACGGGCTCTATTAATGAAATAAAAAAACTCACCCAGCAGCTGAATGCAGTTTACCGTAAAGCTGAAGGTGCTAGCGGCGATATAAATAATGATGATTATTTAATGGATCATAGCTCTGCTCTAATGTTAATTAACCCGGATGGGAATTTGCAGTCAATTTTGACAGCACCGCATACACCAGCAAACATTATTGACAGTATTATTAATAGTCAGATGTATTATGAGGCGATAAACAAATGATGTTACAAATGCTTTAGCTTCTTAGAACCCATGCTTCTTAGAGTTCATGTTTCTTAGAACCCAGGGCTGTGTAATTCCGTGAGTACCGGTGATGTTCGCAGCAAAAGTTTGTGCATCTTCCCGGCTTTTAAAATTATTAATACGTAAGCGAAACCATTGCTTACCTTTTATCATTGTAGTCTGTATTTCTGCAGCATAGCCCGCTGTTACCAGCGCAGAAAAAATGGGTTTAATCGTCGACTTACGTGTTACCGACATTAAGTTGATAGTCCACACGCCATCTATATTTAGTGTAGCTGCAGCTGCTTGCATCTCGGTTTCATTAGCCCAGCCAGCAAGTTGGTTTTGTGTGACTGCAGTGACGGGTAGAGCCGGTTTGTTTTTTGGAACACGATAAAATGATAGTGGTTGCTGCATAGTAAACTCAGGTTCACCAGCTCTGTTAGCGGTAATTACACCTTCTATCAAACATAAAATATCTTTGTCAGAATGAGAACTTCCCCAAATATCTGTACCACGGATGCCAGCTGTAATCGATCCAATTCTCACCTCAACCAGTCTTCTTCGTGATTTTCCTGACTCGGTGGTAGTATAACGAAAAGCACCTTTAATCAACTGCAATGTCGCTTCAAAGAAACCCTGCTCTTCTTCAGCGGGTATTAATCTGTCAAAGTTTAACTCGGTATTTTCCCCCAGCTTTATCATGCTGCGATCATCCATTACTAAAAGTAGGCGAGCGTTGAGGCCGGTGATTATCTTATCTCCGGATGCTAATTGTATGCCGGGTTTAAGTGGAGATAACTGGCCAGACCGGTTTAGCCAGGCTGGCATTTGTAATGCCTGCACATAACCACCGGAGGCAAATGCAATATTGTTAAACGTAAAGCTGATTAACAGTAAAAAAGTGAGTGAAGTTAGTCGTAATAAAAATATTTTGTACTGAACGTGAGGCATTATTTACAGTGTTTCGTTTAAAGTATAAGCTAAAATTTCAACTACCTGCTCTGGTGTTGAACATACTGCCTGTGCGCTGGCATCAACTTCTTTAAGAGCATGCGTAAGTTCAGTATCATGTAGTGTTATAATGGGTTTGCCCAGTGCGGCAGCATAACCTGCATCAAACGCAGCGTTCCATTGCTTGTACTGGTTGCCGAAACGCACCACTAGCAGATCGGCATCTTCAATTGACTTGCGAATCCGAATCGCATTAATTTTAGCGGCTTTATGATCTTTCCAGAATGCTTCTACTTCATCTCCCAGAATGCTAGTGCCGCAGTCATCGCTGGCCTGATGATTGGTGACCGGTGATTTTATTTCTACTGCTAGTTTGTGATCAGCAATACCTTGTGCGATTTTTTCACGCCAGTCACTGTGTATCTCACCTGATAAGTAAATTTTGAAGCTCATTGAATTATTCCTGAATATGTTATTGATTACACTAGTGCCCCGTAAACCTGACGTTAAGAACATGCCGGTCACTGGTGTCGGTAATACGGTGTCGTTTAGTTATTGCATTTCCAGCACAACTATTCGCAGATGACTATATATGGCTTACTGTGACTTACTGTTTTCATTTCAGCATAAATTAGCGATGAGCTAACCGCTTGCTTCGTCTATAAAAGTTAACAGAACACCAGTATCAAATTTCAATAAAGGCACTCTGAATCAGTGCCTTTATTGATAACGAACTAAGGTGTTTGGTCTAGCTCTTCTTCCTCTTTAGCATGTTCGAGGAAGTCATGTTTGGTGACGGCCATTAACACCAGGCTGTTGCTTGCAACATATACTGATGAATAGGTACCAATAAATACACCAATAATTAATGCAAAAGCGAAGCCATGGATAACTTGACCGCCGAGCAAAAATAATGCGATTAATACCAGTAGAGTTGTTAATGAGGTAATGATTGTGCGTGATAGCGTACCATTAATTGACAGGTTCAATATTTCAACCGCAGTGCCTTTTCGCTGATTGCGAAAGGTTTCACGGATACGATCAAGCACTACGACGGTGTCATTTAATGAGTAGCCGATAACCGCCAGTATTGCGGCTAGAACAGACAGATCAAATGGCATTTGAATAACTGAAAAAACACCGACGGTGATGATTACGTCGTGAATTAAAGCCAGGATAGCGCTGAATGCCGATTTCATTTGAAACCGTAAGCCGACATAAACCATAATGCAGAACAATGCAATGAGCATAGCCAGACCGCCCTGCTCTCTAAGCTCTTCACCTACCTGCGGACCAACAAATTCAATACGGCGCATGCTAACGGTATCATCGGATGAGTTTTTTAGAATTTGCAAAACCTCATCTGAGATGCCTGCGCTGTTAACACCTTCTCGCGGTGCAATTCGTACCAGTACATCTTTCGATGTCCCAAAATGCTGTATTAAAGCATCAGAGTATTTGCTTTCAGCTAAAGCTTTACGAACCGGTTTTAGTTCAACGGGTTGAGAATAGCCGACTTCAATTAAATATCCGCCGGTAAAATCGATGCCCAGATTTAAGCCCCGCGTATATAAGCTGAAGATGGATATTAAAATTAATATTAGTGAAAATCCCAGTGCAATATTACGCTTGCCAAGGAAATCTATATTGGTTGTACCTGTTAAAAAATTCATAATGATTTCCTATATTGACAATGTTTTCAAGTTGCGGCCGCCGTAAAATAAATTAACCAGTGCACGGGTTCCCATAATCGCAGTAAACATCGAGGTTAAAATGCCTATCGATAAAGTAATGGCGAAACCTTTTATCGGACCGGTACCCAGACTGAATAAAACGATGGCGGCAATTAATGTTGTTACATTGGCATCGGCTATGGTACTGAAGGCTTTTTCATATCCCGCATGTATGCTTGCCTGTGCCGAATTACCGAGACGCAGCTCTTCGCGTATACGCTCAAATATAAGCACGTTTGCATCAACGGCCATACCGACAGTGAGAACGATACCGGCTATACCCGGTAGTGTTAGCGTTGCCTGCATTAATGAAAGTATGGCAGTGATCAAAATCAGATTGGCGGTGAGTGCTACATTAGCAATTAAACCGAATGTTCTGTAATAAAGCACCATAAATATCAGTACCAGTCCAAAGCCAATCATCACAGAGTTAAAGCCCTGTTCAATATTGTCTTTACCCAGACTTGGGCCAACGGTGCGCTCTTCAACGATTTCAACCGGTGCTTTTAATGCACCTGCACGAAGTAATAATGCAAGATCTCTGGCTTCAAAAGATTCCAGACCGGTAATTTGAAATTGTTTACTGAACTGACCCTGTATCGTTGCGATATTGATAACTTCTTCTTTACGGGTGCGGGTCTTAACTTTTTTTCCGTCAATGATCTCAGTGACAATTTTGTTTTCAATAAACACAACCGCCATCGATTTTTTGATGTTAGCGCGGGTGGTGTCACCCATTTTTTTAGCGCCCTTACTGTCCAGTCTAATACTAACCGCGGGTGAGCCGGACTGAGTGTCGATGGTAGATGATGCACTGTTTATTTCATCACCGGTAACGACGATGCGGCGTTTTAGTAATACGGCGTCGCCATTACGTTCATGGTAAAGTTTGGCATTAAGTGGAATTGAACCACCATTACCGGCATCAATCCAGTCAGTTCTTGTGCCTTGAGTTAAGCGAAACTCGAGCGTTGCTGTTCTGCCTAATATATCTTTTGCGCGTGTCGTATCCTGTACGCCGGGTAATTGCACAACAATTCGATTTTCTCCCTGTTGTTGAATCACCGGTTCTGCAACACCTAACTCATTAACTCGATTACGCAGTGTGGTAACATTTTGTAAAACCGCAGACTTACGCTCCTCGCGTAACGTTTTTTCAGAAATTTTCGCATAAACTTTTAAGCTATCTTCATTCTCTGAGTATTCAAGATCACTGAATTTTGATTGCAGTACGGCAAAGCCTTTTTCATAACCGTCAGTATCACGAAACTCGACGGTGATGCCACCATTCTCACGTTTAATGCCGCGGTAGCGTATTTTCTCTTCGCGTAAATAACTGCGCATTTCTGAGCTAAAATCAGCCTCCATATTAGTAACGACTGATTCCATATCAACTTCTAATAAAAAGTGCACGCCGCCTCTTAAGTCCAGACCCAGATACATGGGTAAAGCACTTATCGATTGTAACCATGCGGGCGTTGCCGGTGCCAGATTTAATGCCACTGTGAAATCACTATTACGTTTAATAAAATCCTGTGATTTTATTTCTGTTGCGGCAATAAGCTGGTGTTCAACTGAATCAAATCGAATAAGTAACTTGTTATTAGTGAGTTCAGTGGATTTTGTTTCTATAGATGCATTGCTTAACAGGTCAGTAACTTTTTGTTGTGTTTCAATATCAACTGTTTGGTTGCGTAGTGAAATAAGTACAGATGGATCTTCGCCATATAAATTTGGCATGGCGTAAATACCGCCTAATACAAGTATGGTGACGAGTAGCAGGTATTTCCATAATGGATACTGGTTAATCATTCTTATTGCCCGAAGTGTTTAATCTTATGAGATTATTTTTAGTGATAATGATTTATATTTATCATTTTTTTATTTTTCCCGACGAGTTATTTCGCCGGAAAAATTGGTTTTATGCTTAGTTTGCCTGTTCTTTAATGGTGCCTTTAGGCATTAATGAACCTACTGAACCTTTTTGTACAACGATAGTGACATTGTTACTGATTTCCAGTGTAATAAAGCTATCGCTCACCTTAGTGATTTTGCCAAGAATTCCACCCTGAGTTAATACTTCATCGCCTTTACTTAATGCACTGACCATGTTTTTCTGTTCTTTGGCGCGCTTACTTTGCGGACGTATCAGAAAGAAGTAAAATAGCACCAGTAAACCGATAGGGAAAAGCAAGGCAGTAATCGGGTCTCCGCCTTGTTGTGACGCTGCTGCGCCACCTTCAGCCAGTGCATCTGATATAAAAAAACTCATATAATTCTCCACCCAATAGGGCTATGTCATGTGTAATATTAAATTGCGCGGTATTATGCCATTTTAATGGCAAAAATTCAGCCGAGATTTCGGTTTTGCCTGTTTTTTTACAGGCTTAACTGGCGGAGATTTAAATGCAAATAATCAAATCTCCCCTAACCCCTCTTTTTCTAAGAGGGGAATATGCCATTTACCTCTCTCTTTCTCGAAGAGGGGAATATGCCATTTACCTCCCCCTTAGTAAAAGGGGGATTGAGGGGGATTTAAATCATGTCGTTTTAAAAATCCTTGATATCCATACCCTTAAACTCAGCGATAATTTACTCCGGCCCATTTTCCCTTGCAGCATAGAATTCTTCTACATAGGGTTCAAAGCGGTCTTCTTCAATGGCTAAACGAATATCTTTCATCAATTGCTGATAATAATGCAGATTATGGATGGTATTTAAGCGTGAACTCAGTATTTCCTTACATTTATCCAGATGACGAAGGTAGCTTCGACTGTAATTACGGCAGGTGTAGCAGCTGCAGTTTTCATCTACCGGGCGAATGTCATCCTTATATTTGGCATTACGAATTTTGATAATACCGGTTGAGGTGTAAAGAAATCCGGTGCGGGCATTACGGGTCGGCATGACGCAGTCAAACATATCGATACCGCGACGTACGGATTCTATTATGTCTTCCGGTGTGCCCACGCCCATTAAATAGCGTGGATGATCCTGAGGCAGCAAAGGCGTGGTGACTTCCAGTACTTTGTCGCGCTCTTCTTTGGGTTCGCCCACTGACAGACCCCCTATAGCGTAGCCATCAAAACCAATGTCTACGAGTTTGGCCGCAGATTGTTCGCGCAGATTTTCGTGCATACCGCCCTGTACAATTGCAAACAATGCAGAATCATTTCCCTGATGGGCAGATTTGCTGCGTTCAGCCCAGCGCAGTGATAGCTCCATCGATTCTCTGGCCTCGGTTTCAGTTGCTGGGTACGGGGTACATTCGTCAAATATCATGACGATATCCGAACCTAAATCGCGCTGTACCTGCATCGAGCTTTCCGGTGTAAGCGTGACTTTCTTGCCATCGACGGGTGAATTAAAGGTGACGCCCTCCTCGGTAATTTTTCGCAGCTTGGCCAGGCTAAAAACCTGAAAGCCGCCGGAGTCAGTGAGAATAGGTTTATCCCAGTGCATAAAATCGTGCAGATCGCCGTGTTTTTTTATAATGTCGGTACCGGGGCGCAGCATTAAATGAAAGGTATTGCCGAGGATTATTTCAGCCCCCAGCTCTTTAAGCTCTTCCGGTGTCATTGCTTTAACCGTGCCATAGGTTCCAACCGGCATAAAGGCGGGGGTTTCAATAGTGCCACGGGGGAATTTGATCTGGCCTCGTCGCGGCCCGGTATCACCTTTAATTAATTTGAATTGCATCAATGACATAGCGTATCTTTTTAAAGTAAATTAACTGGTTAATGTGGTATTTGATTTAAGTCGGTATCTAAATGAATACCGGGAATTACTGGTCGTGATCAAGCTTCTCAAGGAACATGGCATCACCATAACTAAAAAATCGGTATTGCTGTTCAACTGCATGACGGTAGGCCTCCATGATATTTTTATGACCGGAGAAGGCACTCACTAACATCAGTAACGTAGACTGCGGCAAATGGAAATTAGTAATCATTGCATCCACCACTCGAAATTTACAGCCGGGATAAATGAATATCTGGCTGTCGCCATGGAACTCAGCTAACTCACCCTGAATCGCTGCAGATTCCAGGCTACGCACGGCGGTTGTGCCAACCGCAATAATTCTACCGCCGTTAAGCCGGGTTTGTTTTATTTGTTTAATGACGCTTGAATCGACATCAATGTATTCAGCATGCATATGGTGGTCTTCGATGTTTTCAACCCGTACTGGCTGAAACGTACCGGCACCAACATGCAGGGTAACAAAAGCACTGCCAATACCTTTAGCGGCTAGTGCATCGAGCATCGGCTGATCAAAGTGTAGCCCGGCAGTGGGTGCTGCAACAGCTCCAGCATGTTGAGCGTATACAGTTTGATAGCGCTGCAGGTCACTGCTTTCATCAGAGCGTTCTATATAGGGAGGTAATGGTATGTGACCGTATTGATCGAGGAGCTCAAGCACGCCAGCGGTAGAATTCTTATCTATGGCATTCAAGCGAAGCTTAAAAAGGTCACCTTCGCGTTGCAGCATCGTGGCTTCTATATTGTCTTCAAGAATTAAACGTGCACCGGCTTTTGGGGATTTGCTGGCCCGCACATGGGCGAGTACATGCTGCTGGTCAATAACGCGCTCGACCAGCACTTCAACCTTGCCGCCGGTTTGCTTAATGCCGTGTAATCGAGCGGGAATAACCCGGGTGTTATTAAATACCAACAGGTCATCTGGCTGAAGCAGTTCCAGCAGGTCATTAAAATGCCGGTCCACAAGTTGATCACCACACAGATGTAATAATCGGCTGGCGGTTCTTTGCTCTAACGGATATTGCGCAATCAGCGCTTCAGGCAGGTGAAAATCGAAATCAGCAGTTTTCATGGCGCGGGATTTTAGCATATTCCCTGAAGATATTCCCCCGGGCATATTCCCCGAGTATATTCCCAGTACTTATTTTTAGAAGTCGGTGAATTGCTGGTTTTTAAAGATTTGCGGACCTTAGTATTCAGCTAAATTAGAATTAGCCCGAAATTAGCCCCGAATTTTTCCAGGATTCTTCCGGAATTATTCCTGGATCAGGATGGCAGGAATTCAATGGGATAAGTAACGGTTACCTGTTCGACTTTCTGTGCGCCAAATTTAAACTGCTTAATACGGTTTAACAAGCGTCTTTCAAGCTTGGCATCATTGAGCTCGCTGGAAATGATTTTAACTTTAATGACATTGCCGGCAGGTGCAATGGTAATCGCCAGCACAATTTTACCTTTTAAATCGGGGTTCTTTCTACGGGCACGATTATAGATCGAATAAAGCTTACTCTTGTTCTGGTCAAAGACAATTGTAATGTCTTCTTCTGCACGTACGCCACCGCTACGTGATTTCTTCTTTCGTGCCTGATCTTTTGATCGGCCAATAGCCTCATCGGAGAGTAATGACTGGCGAACCTGAGTTATCTCCTGCTGAGATAGCTGTGTCTTACCCACGCTGGTTGCATATTGACTGTCATTTACACCACCACTGCCTTTGCTGGCACCCGACGTCAACATCGCGGTATTAACGCTGGCAGCCTTGGTTGCTGACGAAGAACTGGATTTAACTTTACCGCCAACCATTGCACTAACATCAGAAGTATCCATTAAATCCGCCAGTTCATTACCCAGTGCAAGCAAACCTGAATCTGCCGCTTTTGCACGGGCTTTTTTCTGTTTCTTTGTTAATGGTTTTTGTGCGGCTTTTTTCTTTACCACTTTTTTAACTTTCGGCTTAGGTTTAACGATAGGCTTAGGTTTGGGCTTGGGTTTAACGACTTTAGGTTTGGGCTTTTGTTTTTTCTCAAGAATAAAATTAGCAATACGCTCAGGCACTACCGCACGCGCCTGACGATCAGGTTCGGGAACATCAATAGATGACATAACAAGAGCGAAAACCAGTGCAACCAGTAGGCTGATGGCAATGATGAGCTTGAAGTTCGAGTCACCCTTAGCCTGCGGGTGCCAGCTCAGTGCCAGCTGATCATAATAAACCGCAGACACTAGCTGTTTTCTCCAGAGGCGGCTTTTTGCATGGCAGCGAATGCAATTTTGGTATAATTAGCTTCGCGACAGGTGGCTAATATTTTACGCAGTAGTTCATAGGGGATGTTCTCATCTCCCATAATGGTTACCGCCTTGCCCTTAATTTTTCCGTCAGCATCTTTTATTAGCTTAGTTTTAGACGCCTGAAAAACTAATTCTTTTTCAAGACTGGAAATAAGTGGCGTGGCATTCTGCATTACATTACTAATAATGGCGACTTCTCTGCCCTGCACCAGAATGCTTGTTTGTGTTATTGAAATAATGATGGTTTCTTTGGGTGCTTTGGTTGCGATAGATGTCGGTAGATGGATATCTTTTTTCTTTGGCAGCTGATGCACACTAGAGGAGCTGACCAGTAGGAAAAAAACCAGAATAGTGAATATATCCATTAATGAAACAAGATTCAATGCAGGCTGTTTACGACGCGCATGATGACGTTCCATTCTTTTGGCACGGCGAGATTTATTTAACATTCTGACTCTCTTTGCCCTGGCTGCTATCACCAGTCACTGCAGCTTCGGTATTTTTCGCGGTGTCTTCGACTAATTCGGGAGCATCACCAATAGAAACATTGGGAAACAGCTCAACGGTTTCTAAATCAGTGATCTGTACAATATCTGCATAACGTACCCTGTCCATGACTTTAATGAGAGTTTTATAATTAATTTTGGGTTCTAGTAATAATGTAATACTTTGTTCATCAGGAAAGCGTGATTTTATTTCGACTAAAATTTCAGTAAAATATTTCCAGTTGGTTTTTTCTTCTGAGCGGGAAAAGTACTTGATACGACCAAGATTAGCATCTCTAATCTCAAAGCTGTCTTTACGAATAACCAGCTCAAGCTGTAACTTGATTTTTTCTTCCTGTTTAGCAATCGCATTTTTCGACGGTAGGTTAAGCTCAAGCACAGTGACGCGTGAGAACACAGCAGTAATTAAAAGAAATGGAATTAATATAACCATTAAGTTTAAAAAAGCCGTGATATTTAATTCAACATCTTCGCGTACGTGATTACGTCTAACCAGTTTCATTCCATATCTCTTTTGCTGTGACTCGTATTAGCTAGTAAAAAGCGGTAATTTAAGTTTTAGAAAAATCAGCGTGATTAATCTTTAGCAATCAGGTTTAAACATTTAACAGCGGCCATTTCTATATTATCTACCAGGCGTGCGGTTTTTGTTACCAGATAAGAATGTATAAGTATAAGTGGAATAGCGGCGACCAGTCCGAATGCAGTTGTATTCATCGCAACAGATATACTGGCGGATAATAAATCGGCCTTCTCAGCAGGGTCTGCAGAGGCCACCGCTGTAAATGCATCGATCAAACCGATAATGGTTCCCAGTAGCCCCAGTAAAGTGGCGATATTTGCATAGGTTGCCAGATAGTGTGTGCGTTGCTCCAGCTCCGGCATAACTTCCATCATGCCCTCTTCCATAGCAGATTCTATGCTGGCGCGGGGGGAGTTCGTGTGCTTACGGGCAAAGCCGTAATTAAGCATTGTTGAAAGCGGGGTTTTAACCGTTTCAGTTAATTTCATCGCCCGGCTATAATCTTCGGCTTTAAGCATTGGAACCAGTTGTTCCCAGACTTTTCTGGTTTTACCCTGGGTTTTGGCAATATAAATAAATCGCTCAATTGCTATGCCAAGGCCAACAGCCAGCACCAGCAGGATGATATACATAAATGTACCACCGTCTTGAAAAAAACCAACAAAACCCATGATAATCCCCTTTAAATAAATTTTCGTAATTCTATAGCGTTTTATAGCATCGGCAAACTATTAATTAGCTTTTAGCTATTTTAGTGTTTATTTTGCACAATATCTCTAAATACTAGCAGTTTGTTTAAGATGAATAACGATTGAGCTATTCATCATTAACATCATTGTTTTTGAAAAAAGCGATGGTTTTCATAAAAACAGATGATTGATCAGGATCCGTACTTGAAGTTTCTGTTTTATCATTAATATCTTCAATTTTACGCCCATTAAATTCTTCATCAATTTTGTCGAGAATAACTTTTCGTTGTAACCGGTACTCATCCAGGCGAATATGATTTTGATAATATTCTTTAGACAGGTCTCTTAATTTAGCTGAGTAGCTTATATCGCTCATCACCATTACCTCAGTTCTCGTAATATTCTAAAGCCGGTTGCTTTATCTGCCGAACCATTATGTTTATTTGTGGTGTTAATATCACAGTTTTCCATGCTCTGTGTAAACGATCCGCCAACGGCTACCAGCTTACGGCCTTTATCATAAACCCATTCCTGTACATTGCCGACATAGTTTACCAGTCCCCAGCTATTTTGCTTTCCTATCGATGCGGCAACTAGCTTACTGCCTTTTTGAATGCCCCGGGTACTCAGTTTACAGTTTCTATTGGCATCGAGTTTTTTACGCCGAGATTTAGCCGCGTATTGCCATTCTTTTTTAGTGGGTAAGCGATATTTCTGCCCGGTTTGTTTTGTTAGCCATTTTAGATAACTCTTAACTGTTTTAAAAGGTAGACCGGATACAGGTAAATTTTCATTCATAGCACTAATGGGTTTGCAGCTCTGAGTCTTTTTACAGAATAGATTAATTTCTTTAACTGATACTTCATATTTACCAATTGCAAAAGCTTTTAATTTTCTGCTACCCGGGATAACAACCAGAACCGGCCCTTTACCGACATCTTTGATTTTGTCTTTACAGATTGCACGCTTACCGCGTGAACCTAAACCTGCAATTGACTTATCACAGGGGTCGCGAGACTGAATTTGAATAGCCGCCAGCACCTTGTTCGATTTAAATATTCGTAAACTGTGTTTTTTTGCTTCTCTTGCGCGTTCTGGAAAAGCTTTACCAGTTTGTTTGATGCAGGCTGCCAGCGAGTTGATTAGATTGTTCTTTAACCCCTTGTAGCGGTTTGTATCCAGATCTCTCAACTTATTAATAGCCGTTTCAAAGTTACGCATATTTAGACGTCCCTGGCACTTTAGTTGCGTATTGGCATTGTTTAAAGCAACTTCAAATAACTCGACATTTTTTTGTTTTGTTACCCGCTGTTTATTCTGGCTGGTATTTTTTCTTTGCTGGGCCAGCATATTTGCCTGCTTTTCTCTGGCCTGCTGTTGTTGTAGTTTTTGATTGTGTTTAACCGCGGTAGCAATATTTTGTAATTTAATGTTTAACGCACCATGATTTTCGTTATAACGCTTTGCATTTTCAATTAAATGTTTGGCACGACTATATTTATAGGCTTTTATAGTGGCATCTATTTTATTTAAATATAAGTTGTAAATAACAATTTTCTGCTCATCCACCCAGGGGTCTTCACCCTTGGTTAATACCTGTAAATCTGAAATGTCTTTCCATGTGGAGTCTTCCCAGGGGTCGGTGAATTCTGGTTTTTTTATCAGATCAGCTAAGCTTTCTTTGTAAAAGTCGATCCGTATTTTTAATTCCAGCTCATTACGTATGTCGAATTCCGAGTACGGGTCCGCAGTATTGTTTTGAAAATATAAAAAATAACCGGTAATCACAACCGATAATAATAAAGCAAAGATCGTTGCCATCCGGTTAGTGGCTTTAATCTTTGGCGATATTGCATCAATAAATTTTTCAACACTTTCAATGCGATTTTCGCGTCGAAATGCAATGGCTTTTTCAATTGCCTGCCATTGATGTTTTTTAATGTTTGCAATGCGCTTGGGTTTTAGCTTCTGTCTTTCGGCCTCATCTGCAGGAACTTTATTATATGGATGTGAGCCGGTAAATAACTCGTAAGCAACACAGCCCAGTGCATAAATGTCATCACGAATATCCGGTTCTTCGCCCTCAAGCATTTCAAGGCTGGCATAAGCGGGAGTTAACGCGCCCAGATTTCCAGCATCAAAAACGGTTTTATCTTCCGGGTTATCTTCAAGGTGTTCGACTTTGGAAACAGCCCGCGCAATACCAAAATCAAATACTTTAGCTAAACCGCGTTGGGTAACAAATACATTGCCGGGTTTAAAGTCTGAATGAATGATTTTTTCAGCATGTGCATATGATAAAGCCGATGACATGCCATTGATAATGGTCCACGCATCATCCGTGGGTAGACCGGTGGATTTATATTTTCGTATTAACTGATCCAGTGGTAGACCATCCATAAATTCCATGGTCATAAAAACCGTGTCACCATCACGGTCAAAGTCGAATACATTTACAATATTGGGATGGGCTATTCTCTGTGATTTTCTTGATTCACGCTGTAACGAAATAAATGCTTCCGGATGTGCCTTGAACTCTTCACTTAATACTTTTATAGCTACGTAAGGGTCTCTGTCCTGTGCCTCAACTTTTAATAAGTCTTTGGCTTTATAAACTATTCCCATACCACCGGCACCTAAAACGCTCTCTAGTACAAAGCGTTCTTTTAAAATACCATGTTCACCTATTTTTACTTCGGCGGCTAAAAACTGTCCAGTGGATAATGTCGGGTCGGCGCCGGCGGACAGATCTGCTGGTTGTGCGATACGCGTAACCTGAGTCTTATCCGCCGGCGGTGTCACTTTAGGGTTAAACTGGGTAACATCCTGTGGTTGCTTTGATGGTGGTGCTTGCTGTTTATTGGTGGCGCGGGTTGCAGCGGGTTGTTGATGGCGTGCAGGTGCAACGCGGGTTTTATCATCGGCAGTGTTTGATGTGGCTGGCACGCGTACTTTTGGCGGAGCAACCCGGGTTTTATCCGCCGCTGTGTGTGCAGATTGATTTGCCGTAGCTGGCTTATTCGCGGGCGGACTGTTTTTTCGTGGTGCTACCCTGGTTTTGTCTGAATCGACAATAGGTTTTCGAGCGCGGGCAGCGCCAGTTGCATCATCCATGCTGGTTTTTTTCGGGGGAGACACTTTAATCTTAGTTTTATCTGAGTCGTTATCACTCATGTTAAATCACGCTATTCCTGCAGGTTGACCTGTGTTGAAAAGACAGCATCCGCTTCGCCTTTAACAATGATGACCGATACATTGTCGTTGGCGCCGTTATCAAGTGCTTTTTGTATTAGTGTATCAACCGCTTCCTGAATCGGTAAGTTGTTGAGTGTTTCATGCATATCTTCTTTTGATACCATGTTATAAAGACCGTCACTGCATAATAAAAATGTATCACCTAGCTGTACACTAAACACATTAATATCAATATAGACGTCAGGACTTGCTCCGATTGCACGGGTAATGACATTTGAATCCGGGTGCACTTCTGCTTCTTCCGGCGTTAGAAACCCCTGCTGAACTAATTCTTCAACCTGACTATGATCACGGGATAGTTGTATGCAATCATTGTTTCTAAGGCGATATAAGCGCGAATCCCCGGCCCATAAACAAACACCCACATGGCCTTTAATGGCAAGCGTTACAACCGTGCTGCCAAGGGTTCGTCCATCCAGCATAATGTCTGCATATTCCAGAATACGATGATTAACATCGATTAGCCGGTCTTCTACGCTATCAACAAAATCATTGAGTGCGGATTTATTGGTAATGTCTTCCAGTGATTTTACAATCATATTACTGGCAACATTACCCGCTTCATAGCCACCCATGCCATCTGCGACAGCCCATAGCTGTACATCCGGCAATGAGATTATTGAATCTTCATTTACTTCCCTGACCATGCCCACATTGGTGTCCTGTACTGAGTTCCAGCGAATTGGGCGCCTGATCGTTGTGTCACTCATACATCAGTTTCCAGCTGTAAATTGTAAGGTATTTTCCAGTCTCTTTGTTGCCACTGGCCATCAAGCATTGAAGCAATACTGCCAATGGGTGGCAGCCCCTGACAGCTAAACAGCATCGGGCTTATTAATTGTGAGCCAGTTGTCTGCCATAAACTATAGCTAGATAAACCGGTTGTTAACGCCGCGTTTAACATATAAGGAATAGCCGCCTGTAACTGCTCTTCACTGGAGTTTAGACCAAAAAGCATCGGCCCCATCTCGCCCAGATTGAATGTCGGTTGATAATGATCTGTAACATGTAAATCAAGTTCGTTGGTTGCCGCGATTAATGCATCTGCATCAATGCTGCCATCGAGTGCAGACAGGCATTGCGCTTCTAATCCGTCAAACCAGCTTTTTTGCTCGAGCATAAAATTAACCGGATTGATATTTGGATCCAGTGGTTTTACCAGACTTATTGGAAAGTAGCGTCCAACACGATCAACACTCGGCATTAATAGACCAGCCCACATATTGCTATCAATTACCCCTGGTGATAAAACAAATCGCCATATCGGACTGGTCAAATAAATATTTAGCCAGTCATCAGACATCTGCTCCTGTGAACCGGAGATAAAATGTTGCAACCATTCATCCCATGGGGTGATGAAAGAAGAGTTTAAATTACGGAAAATAAAGTCGCCATACGCGGGTAGTTTTCCGTAAAGTCCTATTGGTAAATCAGATATCATTGCAATGGATCTCTTTATTGATCTCTTTATTATTAATGTTTAATCACTCTGTTAAATAGATGCCGGGCATTTAAATGCCCCAAGCAGGTTTTTATCAAAAGGGTTATTAATACTTTTTGCTTTAATTAAAAACTGAATGCTGTGGTGCTTTTTGGTGATTTTGTTACTGCCTTTACTTTTGTCATCAACTAACTCGGTAACGGTATAGGTTGCCAGATATACATTGGATTTACGGGTTTTCTTAATTCTGGCCTTGTCCTGCAATTTAAACCAGGCCCAGGGGCCGTCATAAGATTTTTCATGACGATCTTCGTTGATGTCCTCAAACACAATACGCACGCGTTTGTTTTCATCTTCTCCGGACCACTTCAGGTCTTTCCAGAATTTAGGTCCGTGGTTATATGTAATGCGCTGATTGCCAACTTCAAGTAGGAAACGCGCGTCTTTTTTCTCCATTCGATAAGGTTTCAACTGGTATGAGAAGCCGGGAATTTCAGGGTTCTTTCTAAAGAATACATTCTTAATTGTCAATGCACGGCGCACCTGCTTTAAGGTCGCCTTGCTTAAACCAAGTGAGTGATTATCGACAACACGATTACTCCAACCCTTACGTGTATTCACAAATGGCTTGACCATCTCAATGTAAAACTTATCCATGGTGCCCTGAGGTTTAAAAAACTCACTGAAATCAAACAGAGCCAGTTCATCACTTGAAGAGCGTTTAAGTGGATACCGACCGGCTAATGCCTGTGAATACTGACTGTAAACCTGGTTTTTCCATTCACTGTTCACATATTGATGCGCAGAAGACAGAATGATTTTCCAGGTTTCATCGGAAATAGAAATTAACCAGCGTTTAACCGGCTCAGGGGTTTTCTTGGAGAAACTGCGTAGTGCGGTTATCGCATTACCCGAGCCGCTTAAATAACGTGCCTTAGCAATTTGATAGGCTTTTTTATTGGGGTCAGGCGCAACCGAAATTTCGCCGAGAAAGTCCTGTAACTGTTGTACTTTTTGTACAATAGATGTGATAGGTGCGGGTTTTTTGTTACTTTCTCGCAGTAATACATTCAGGTCTCTGAACTGTTGATCAACTTTAGTGCCTTTGAATTTATCCGCCAGATAACCGGTTACTGATCCGCCTTTACCTTCGCCATGATCGTCATTCATATTTTGTAAAAGCTGTGATGATAATTGCGTATTGGTTGCACTCACCTGTAATATTGATAACAGTGGTGAATATACCGGATCGGTAAAGCTGGAGAGTACTTCTCCGGCCTGTTTTATGCTGCTGAATTTTGCAATATTGAGTGAACTATATATTTTTTTCCAGTGCGAAATATAGTCGGCCATATACAGGCCTTTAACTTTTTCACTGATATCACCTAAGTCATCTTTGACAAAATCAACCCGTGCATTTTTATCATCAGAGAGTACCCAGCGTTCATTCACTATGTCTGCGATTACCGGTGAGTTTGTAGTAAGGTCAATGGTTTCATATCCCTCTTTGGTAAACATGTAGGGAATAAGTAAACGGCGTTCGACATCAGGTGTAATCGCATAGCTATCTCTAACTGCTTCACCGAACATATTGAGTACATCTATTTTCTGATTAAATTCAGGTTTGGTTCTGATGCGACTATAAATACGTTTATGTACCGGTACACGTAAGAGTGTATTGCGGGTTTGCTGAATAATACGGCTATTAAGCTGTGACGCTTCAAGGTCAAGATCTAACAGGGCCTTTAAGTGCAGTTCCAGTTCTTTACGTCTTGATGCTTCGCCCTGCATATTCTGGGTCCAGTCAGAAATAAACCAGTCAGAAATTAACTGCTTATCCATGTGCTCAGTTTTGTAGAACATCAGATAGGTTCTGAAGCTGTTATATAAGTCACCGCCCTGATGACCTTTTTGAATTTGTTTTTCCAGATAATTAATAATACGCGGTAGGAATAGTTCTTTTAATTGTGCTTCATAGGCATCGTTGGCGGAATCATCAACATTACCATCATATAATCCCATGCCGGATAACCAGGGGTGTTCATCCTGATCGTAAACGATACTGGCTTTAGCTAGTGCATTTAAGGTGGGCAATACAACGCGTAAGTCTTTATTCCATAAACTCAGGCGTTTATTTTCGGCATTGAATTCGGCGATGTATGATTCGACTTCCGACATAAACATATTGTGGCGAGTCACACTGCCGGCCCATACAGTCAATAAGCCGATGGTTACAATGGCAATGCCCGCATAAACGCCACGCTGTGCCCATTTAATAAGTGTTTCAAATTTACGATTAGATCCGACCAGTTCTGATTCGGGGAAAATAACTTCACGAAATAAATTACCCAGAAAGAAGCTTTTACCCTGACCCTGTTGTAAGCCTGCATTGTCGCGGGCGAAACCAAAGTTGGATGATACGGCAGACATCATTCTGTCAATCGGTGTTCCATCCTGGGTGCCACTGGTAAAATAAATGCCGCGTAAGTATGGTTGAAACTGATAGCGATTTTTTACAAATGTCTGCTTAACAAAACTGTCAATAACGGTTTTAAGATTTTCAACCTGTTGTGGAAATCCCTGAATTGCTGCGCGGCGCTTAACATCGCGTTCTGAATGTATACGCGAAAGCTCACGCGAATACAGTCGTTCTAATAGCTTATTGTATTCGGTATCTAAGTAATCGAAGTCGGGGCTTTGTGATGGCTTAGGTGCATTCGGTAAAGTGGTGCCCCAAACCTGTTCTCTTTCTTCTTTACTTAAGTCTTCAAAGTATTCGCTGAAACCGGATACCAGATCAGACTTGGTAAACATTAAATAGATAGGAAAACGAATTTCCAGTTTATCCATTAATTCATCAATACGTGTACGAATGGTTTTTGCGTGTTGCACCCGCTCCTCTTCAGTCTGTAATAACAGATCATGAATACTGATAGCAATAATGGCACCATTTATTGGCCGCCGCCGCCGATTCTTTTTGAGAAGTTTGAGAAAACCTTCCCAGGCACTACTGTCAACTACCTTGTGGCTGTCCTGAGTGGTGTAACGTCCCGCGGTGTCGATTAAAACGGCTTCATTGGTAAACCACCAGTCGCAGTTTCGTGTGCCACCAATACCCTGTAGTGCGCCTTTACCAAACTGTTCGGCGAGCGGAAAATCTAAGCTGGAATTAACTAGCGCTGTTGTTTTTCCGGAACCGGGAGGCCCGATAATAATATACCAGGGCAGTTCATATAATGCTTTTTTGCTTCCCTTGCCTTTGAATTTTAATTTTTTTAATGTTGCAAGGGCTTCTGAGAAACGCTGATTCATCTGATGCATTTCTTCAGATGTTTGATCGTTTGATCCATCGAGTACCAGTGATTCCTGGTTACTTTCTAAATCGCCTAATAAATCATCATTGTGTTTTTTGTCCATCAGCTGGATGCGTAAATTATTTAATCCCCATAACACCACCAGTATGATGATGGCAATTAAACGCGCGGTGGAACTGCCTAATGGGGCTGAGTTGTCTTCACCGAATTTGATCATTGGTCCAATAAACCAGAGCAATATGCAAAGCGCCAGTAATCCAATGAGGGAGATGACAATTTTATTTTTGAAAAATTCTATAATTTTTTTCATGTGTTATTAACTATTATTATTTTTTAAGTCCGGGTGCAAAATGCATTTAAACGTAATTATTTTTTCTCGGGTGTTTTACGGGCGACTGTCCGCATGTCAGTTATTTCATCTAACTGATCGACTATTGGTGAAGACGAATCATAAAGCCAGCCTCTAAAGCCGGAATAACTGAGCAGTAAAACGGCCCCTACAATACTGGCAACCACCCACATCGGAATATAGCTGGTGAGTGAATTACGGGTTCTACCCAGGCCTTGCCAGTTTGGAGACAGAGAGCGCTCATATTCACCACGCTGGCGTCGGATAATCGTAAATAAATCATCCCGTAACTGTTCAATAATATCGCGACCACGATGAATAACCCGGTACTTGCCTTCGAAGCCCAGGCTTAAAAATATATACATTAATTCCAGAATATATAAATTTTCGGCTGGCTGTTCTTTCATTCGTTCTAAAATTAAAAAGAACTTTTCACCACCGGATGTTTCATTATGAAAAACACTCAACAATGTTCTTTGCGGCCAGGCACTTTCACTACCCCAGGGCGTATTCAGTACGGCTTCATCAAGTGCAGCACAAACTGCGTAACGTGCTGATAACACAATCTCCGGTTTAATACCGGTTTGTTTGGCGGTACTTTCAAAGGTTTTAATTTCACTGACCAGACGCTGGTGTAACCCACCCACATCCGGGTGTGAAACCGAGACGCGGGTTTTTTCAAATACCGCAATTAATGTGGAAGCGGCATTAACCAGTGGGTTGAGACCACTACTGGTACTGAAGTATGCATTTGTCCCGCCATTTATAACCTGTGTTTGTTGGGGCTGATAAGCAGGTGTCGAAGCTTGTTGAACCGGAGCCTGAGGTGGTGCCTGCATTGGCTGGTGTGGCGGAGCCTGCGGTGCAGCACCGCGCCCGCCGGGCATTGGCCTGATAACAGTTCTGTCTCCATCAACGGATGGTTGTCTGAAAACTGTTTTGTCAGAATCATCTGATGACATAATTGCTCCGTGTTTTTATACTGAAAGTGATTTTATAAAGTAATAGCGATTTTATTATTTAAAATATTATTGTCGAATCGCCCAGAATTCAATTTCCAGTCCCGGGAAATCACCGCCAATATGTAGCGCAAAACCACCGGAGTGCTTTAGCTCATTCCAGAAATCACTCTGCTGATCTAATTGGAAATAGGTAAAGCCGGAATGATATGGAATTTGACGTGGTGCGACGGGTAAAGGCTTTAAAGCGATACCAGGCATAGCCGCATTAACCAGTTGGCGGATACGTTCAACCGGTCCGATTTTAATCTGTGCTGGCAGGTGAGTTCGTAAGGCTTCTTCCGGAACATCAGCGCGTACTGATAAAATAAACATCGCCGTACCAATAAGCGAGCGGTCAGGAATTTCTGCCACCCGGATACCGTATTTTTTCTCAACCAGATTAAGTGAAATGGCCGATTGTTCGTAAACCATACTCAGACCTTTACGTAACTCAGCCATTACCGGAGTAAAGGTCGTTTGTAAATCATCATGTAAGTAGGGAGGAAAAACCGGCGTACGTTTGTTTTTGCTAACAAAGGTTGAAAGCTCGCCAACCATCTGTACCGATTCTGCAAACAGATCGACGGGATGCAAACCATTCATATTGGATAAATGATTGGTCATCGGTTCTAAACGGTTTATGAGTTGTAGCATCATGTAATCTGCAATTTCAGCAGTACCGCCACGATTAGTGTCTGCCAGACGCCCGGCAATAGCCTCACCCCTGTGATGTAATAATCCTATCACTTCGCTTAAAAAACCTGCCAGCTTGGGTGATTTTTTACAGTCGAGACAGGTTGCAATATAGCTGTCGTCCAGTAATACGTTTTTATCGTCGCGTGATTCTGCAATCCGAATTAAACCGATACAGGCATAACCGCTTAAATCATCCGACTCCAGCATCAGTCGAAATCGTAACTTACCCACATCCAGTGAAATATTATCCCCCGACTCATTGGAGACATCACGGGCTTCCTGTTTGTAACTATAGTAGCGTGCCAGACCCTGAGTGTTTTCCTGATCGATAACATCAACTGCACCCGGGCGTTTAACCGGCACACAAAGATAGACAATTGAGTTATGTGTGTTTTCAGGTACTTCAAAAACCGCTGGTGGTTCATCAATATCAGGAAAGCTGAAAGGCGTGCCGTCTGGGAATACACCCTGTGCGTTGGTAATGGATACTTTACCCAGAGTTAATAATTGCTGATCAATTTCAAAATTATGTACACCCCAGCCATAAGCGCCATAGGCGGAACATTTTCCCTGTAGCAAACGTTCAAAGTAACGTTCCTGTTGCTGAAAATGCTGAGGGTTCAGAAACATTCCTTCTGACCAGACAACTTTACTATCTAATGACATTTTTATTCGCCAGTGTTTTTATTGAATTTTAAAATCGTAACTTTCAATTTGTATTAGAAAATTATGATATTTCATTTGTATTTGTGTGTTTTAAATTCCGTTGATATAAAAACAGATTAAAACAATTTTTTCAGCTTTGTAGCAGATTCGGATGCTTCATCTGCTGCACCCTGTGCCTTGCCAGCACCTTCTTCGGCTTTGGCTGCATTTTCTTTAAAACCGCTGCCATCATCAATTTCATCATCAACCGGCTCATTAAAGATCAGCTCATTACCGGAAACTCGAATAGTAACGGAGTTACGAAAAACATTATTAGCAACGACGGGAATGATGAGTTTATATTTTGCATCTTTAAATTCCAGAAACTCACCATACAGTGTGACATATCGAGTTTTAGGAGATAACACAAAATGTTCGGTACGTTTTTCGCCGGGTTTGAAATGCTTGAGTTTATGCATCGCGGTTAAATCTGCGCCCAGTACTTCTTTATCTCTTTCATACAACTCAATAAAGTCGGCTTTCTTCATCATTTTTTTAGATTGCAATTCATACATGCGGATAAATAAAGGTGAGGCTTTACCCAGCTCATCCGGATTGATATCAGCATCTACAATGAAGTCAATTTGTAAGTCGGTATCCAGACCAAAGTAACCACCAACGGCACCGTTCATTGACTGGCATGCGCTAAGTCCGCCGAGTAAAATTGCAAAGCCTGCAATTTTTAAAATATGTAATGATTTCATAAAAGCCCTGTTTTAATTATGAATGATTATTAGTGTTATTTTTTTTTGCTTTTCGAGCAATGGTTAACTGTTGTAACTGCTCTTCGTACGCCTGAACAAACTCATCGCCGAATAAATATTGAAATGAGTTATCGATATCGCCGGCAAGCTCACTATAATATTCAAGGTATTGCTCCCAGTTTTTCGCGTTTTGACTAACCGGTATAATGCTGGTTTTTTTATGCTTGGCGAATCGTTGTTCCAGTAAGTTGGGGTCAAAACGTTCGATAATACCTTTAAATGCCGCGCGAATACCGGCAAGAATGGCAACCTGATGTTCGGCAATGCCTTCAAAGCTTTCTTTTACCGCTTCAACCGGTTTTTTATATGCATTACCCTGCTTAATAAACATATTCTCAAGTGCATCATCTACATTGGCTGAAAATTTAAGCGGGTTATTTTCAACCGGTTGTATTGTGGTGACATTCATTCTGAATTCATTTTTTATAGAGCTGCGTGATCCAAGTACCTGCATCAGGCCGCTCACCATTTCTCTAACAACTTCGCCCACTACCTGATTGATCTGGGTGATTTCGGCATCAACCAGGTTTCTATTTTGTAACCCCATGGCTTCAATAAGATGGGTGTCAACATTCACATCCGCTTTTGCGCCACCGCCTTGTTGTGAGTGGATATGCTGCTTGAGGATTTCCAGTTCCTGCTGTATTTTTTCATTGGCCTGTTGTTGGGCTAATATGGCAGCATTATCCGCTTGGCTGACTGGGGCTTGTGCCGGCTTAACAGGTGCCTGAGCAGGTTGTGGAGTCTGTGCGGAACCTCCGGGTTGTGGTGTTGGTGCAGCAGCTGGAGCTATTGTAGGCGCGGCTTGCGCCGGTGCTGGCGGTGCGGATGACATTAAATCATCATCCCAGTCATCAGGGATACCACCCAGACTCTGATCTGGTTGTGACTCTGGCCATGAAACTTGCTGGTTTAACGGATTAGCCTGATCAGAATGTGATGGGCCGGCAAAAGGGTCGCTGGACGGTGGCGATTGAAAAGGATCACTGCCTGAGAAGCCATTCCCTGCATCTGTATTTGAGGAGAACCCTAATGGATCATTTAAAGCGTTGTTTTGTGATCCACCCTGGGCCTTGTCAAGCGCTGCTAAGGGGTCGGTTTCTTCGGCGCTGGTGCTGAATAAGGATTCGGAGCTGGAGACATGACCGCCGCCAAACGGGCTATCTCCACTGCCACCAAAGTCGCTGCCGGGCATAGGTGCTGCAAATATATCGGTTGCTGACATGCTATTGGTTGCAAATGGGTCTGATGTATTCTGCGGGGACATATTCTGTGGCATATTGATGCTGACAGAAAATTCATAATCGCCCAGTACAAAACCACTGCCATCATTAAGAGCGAGTTTTGTGCCCTTGCCCATCGGGTTAACCGAGCCATCAAAGAAAGTACCATTGGTACTAAGGTCAGTAATATAAAACTGACCGCCTTCAGAGCTTATTTCACAATGGCATGAGGATAGAAAACGTTCAGGGTCATCGAGTACCCATGCATTACTTTTTCCGCGGCCAAGTGAGCCACCCTGTTCATCGAAGGTTTTAGTCGATTCTGAAATATTCACCGAATCCGGTGATTTAATAATGGTAACTATTATTGGCATTTAAAACATCGTCCTGACAATACAACTAACCTGTGTATTATTACTGATAAAATACACTTCGGGTAAAAAATATACGCTTTAGTAAAATTTTTATACGGGTTTATATATTAATGATACATAAAGTATAAAATTGATCACTATTTGTCCATGTAAGCACTTAATTGTAGCTTCTCTTTAGTTGAACACAAAATAACTGCTAAATCTTACCCATAGATTGCCCATCTTCCAAGCCTATGATGCAATTTCTTAATAATTTATTTAACTTGTGCTCATAAATCGCCTATTCTCTTTACATAAGCTTTTCAATACTTTATAACTACACAGCTTATTAAACGCCAGCGAAGGCACTGCATTAGTTATTGCTAATAAAGTTATAAATATAAACGAGTGAAGGAATTACAATATAATGGCGTCTGAAGAAATTATACACTTAGAAGATTTATTGCAACCGATATCTGAAGATAGCCCGGTAGGTAATGATATTCGTGAAGACCCATCTCCCATATCACCTTATTACACCATTAAAGATGCGCGAAATGCAGCGCGTGCGGCTGAACGCAATAACATGTTTGATGGCGATAGCAGTGAAGCCGATGATCAATGGCGTAAAATTCTAGAACTGGCTCCCGACATCCTGCAAAACCAGGCCAAAGATCTTGAAGTGGCCAGCTGGTATACCGAAGCTCTGATCCGTCGTTATGGTTTTCAGGGCTTACGCGATGGCTTTAAATTAATTCAGGGACTTATAGATCAGTACTGGGATAACCTCTACCCGTTACCGGATGAAGATGGCGTAGAGACACGCGTGGCTTCATTAACCGGTCTAAATGGCGAAGGCGCTGAAGGTGTCTTAATTGCACCGATTCGTAATGTTGAAATTACTCAGGGTAACGAACCCGCTCCGTTTAGTTTTTGGCGCTATCAACAGGCGCTGGATATAGAAAAAATCATCGATGAAGATGCCAAATCGGATAAAGCTGCCAAGCTTGGTTTCAGTAATGAAGATGTGGAGCGTGCGGTTACCGAGTCGAGTGAAGAGTTTTTCGTTAACATTCGTGATGATGTTGCCATCTGTATCGAAACATTTAGAGATATTGGTAGCAAACTTGATGAGTATTGCGGCATTAATGATGCGCCTCCAGTTAGTAATATTATCAATATACTGGTTGATTGCCAGGGTGCAATTAATCACATTGGAAAGTATAAAATGCCATCTGCAGATGTATCGGATGGTGAGGTTGTTGATGGTGATTCAGCAACTGACTCGACAGCTGATGCAGGTGCTTCTGCCGGTCAGGCTTCAGGGCCGGTTAAAACACGGGCGGAAGCATTTAAAAAGTTAATCGAAATAGCCGAGTTTTTTCGTAAAACTGAACCTCACTCGCCGATTTCATATATACTTGAGCGAGCGGTAAAATGGGGCGATATGCCATTAGATGACCTAATGCGAGAACTCATACCCGACTCATCTTCAAGAGATTTTTACGGTTCACTAACCGGTGTTAAAACAGACGATGACGAATAATCAATTTTAACTTTAAATGATCAATAACGAATTTTATCAAAGAGGACTAAAGCCATGTCGGAAAGTATTCATGACAAATTAAAACGAGTAAGGAAGCCAAGGGTTCACATTACCTATGATGTAGAAACTAATGGTGCAGTTCAAAATAAAGAAATCCCATTTGTAATGGGGGTAATGGGTGATTATTCCGGTGATAATACCGAAAATAAGAAAGCTCTGAAAGATCGTAAATTCTCTCAGGTTGATCGCGATAACTTCAATGAAGTGATGAATAACGTATCACCGCAGGTCAATATGAAAGTTGAGAACACACTGGAAGGTGACGGCAGTGAAATGTCGGTTGAGCTTGGCTTTAAAAGTATGGAAGACTTCGAGCCACAGAATATTGTTGAAAAAGTGGATCCGCTGAAAAAATTAATGGAAACCCGTAATAAATTGCGTGACCTGTTAACAAAAGCCGATCGTTCTGAAGATCTTGAAAATTTACTGGAAGAAGTACTAAGCAACGCAGATTCCCTGGCCTCACTGCAGGGTGAGCTGGGTTCAGATGATGAAAAGAAAGAAGGTGACGAATAATGAGCGATACAGAACAAGAGTCGCAGGCACAGGAAGCAGAAGCAGCGGAAGCGGTCAGTTTTCTAGATCAGGCTATTACGGCCACAAAACAAACTACCCCTGATGAAACGCAGGAACTGTTAAAAGCACTAACAAGTGGTGCAATGGATGGAACGGTTAAGTGGGATAAAAATGTAACCGTCACCATCAATAATGCAATTGCAGCCATAGATGAAGTGTTGTCAAAACAACTTTCTGCGATTATGCAGAATGAAAAGTTCCAGAAACTGGAAGGTTCATGGCGCGGCCTCAATCATCTGGTGATGAACTCTGAAACCAGTACAGATTTAAAAATTCGGGTGATGAATATCAGCAAAAAAGAACTCACCAAAGATCTTGAAAAAGCGGTTGAGTTTGACCAGAGTCAGATCTTCAAGAAAATTTATGAAAGTGAATTCGGAACCGCCGGTGGTGAACCTTATGCGGCACTGATTGGTGACTTTGAATTTTCCGGACACCCTGATGATCTGGATATGTTATCCAGTATGTCTAATGTAGCGGCGGCGGGTTTCTGTCCGTTTATTTCTGCAGCAGACCCTAAAATGTTCGGTTTTGACAGTTTCACAGAATTGTCCAAGCCACGTGATCTGGAAAAGATTTTCGACTCAGCTGAATATACCAAATGGCGCAGTTTCCGCGACAGTGAAGATTCACGTTTTGTAACCCTGACAATGCCTCGCGTATTAGCACGTTTACCTTACGGAGCTGCAACCAAACCGGTTGAAGCGTTTAACTTTGAAGAAGCTAAACTGGATACCGAAGGTCGTCAGTTAGAAAGTGATCATGATGAATATTGCTGGATGAATGCAGCTTACGCAATGGGCACTACCCTCACCCAGTCTTATGCGGAATATGGCTGGTGTACCAGTATTCGTGGTGCTGAAGGCGGCGGTAAGGTACAAGGTCTGCCAAGTCATACGTTTGTCAGTGATGACGGTGATGTTGATGCCAAATGTCCGACTGAAATCGGTATTACCGATCGTCGTGAAGCAGAGTTAAGCAAGCTTGGCTTTCTGCCTTTGTGTCATTATAAAAATACAGATTATGCGGTATTTTTTGGTGCACAAACTACCCAGAAACCTAAGAAATTTGATGATCCGGCGGCTACCGCCAATGCAGAAATTTCTGCACGTCTTCCTTATATCATGGCAACCTCTCGTATAGCCCATTTCTTAAAAGTGATGGCACGCGACAAGATAGGTTCATTTATGGAAGCCAGCGATGCAGAAGCATGGTTGAATAAATGGATTTCAGGATATGTTAATGCCAGCCCTGGTGCCAGCCCTGAAATGAAAGCCCGCTTCCCGCTTGCCGAAGCCAATATAGAAGTCAAAGAAGTTCCTGGTCAGCCGGGTGTGTATAGTGCAGTTGCCTATATGCGTCCCTGGTTACAGATGGAAGAGCTTAGCGCTTCTATGCGAATGGTTGCGAGTATTCCTAAAGCAGGTTAAACCATTTTACCTTGTGTTATCAGAAACCGTATCTATTTATAGCTGCGGTTTCTGTCTCTTAACAGTATCAGTTTTAAAATTCAAATCGGTAAATGAATGTCCAGGGATAAGTCGACAGAACCTTCAACTAACACAGATAATCCGGCGTCTATTAGTCTGGACAGTCTTTGCGAAAGATCGGCTTACATTACCAGCATAGAACAGTTTCTGGATGAGATTGATTACCTTAAAGCCCTCACATACTGGTTAACTGAATTCACACCGCTACATAGCTTAAAACAACCTGATGACATCGTTGATGCCATTAATCGTTCTATATCTGATATTGACCACATGATTAATGATCAGGTTAATGCCATTATTCATCATAAAGAATTTCAGAAACTCGAAGCATCATGGCGTGGCCTGTGGTATTTAGTAATACAGGCTGACGGCACAAAAAATATAAAAATTAAGTTATTTGATGTTAGCTGGTCAGAGCTGGCCAGAGATATGTCTCGCTCACTGGAGTTCGATCAAAGTCAGTTATTTCAAAAAGTTTACAGTGAAGAGTACGGCACACCCGGTGGCGAACCCTATGGCGCTTTAATTGGCGATTATGAAATTAGTCACAGACCATCGGCAAAGCACCGGCATGATGATCTGGCCACACTGGAATCTATTGCTCAGGTAGCGGCTGCTGCTTTTTCACCTTTTATTACCGGCGCATCACCAGAGTTATTCGGGCTTGATGATTTTTCTACATTGGGTAACCCGCTTAATTTACACAGTATTTTTGCCCAAAAAGAATACATCAAATGGCGCGCTTTTAGAGCTAAAAAAGATGCACAGTTTATCGGCCTGACAATGCCGCATATTTTAATGCGATTACCTTATCGTAAAACACCCGGTAGTTATAAAGGCATGTTTTTTTATGAACAGGTCGCAACTAAAGGGCATGAAAATTATTGCTGGGGCAATGCCGCGTATGGCTTTGCTGCAATTTTAATTCGTGAGTTTGCCAATGTTGGCTGGTTTGGGCATATTCGCGGGGTTCCGCGTAACCAGATTGGTGGTGGCTTACTTACTAACCTGCCGTGTGATGAGTTTGACACCGATGCGCAGGACATTGCCATTAAACCGGTTACTGATGTAGTTATTACCGATGTACGCGAACGTGAATTAAGTGATCTGGGTTTTGTTCCATTGTGCCAGTGTTACGATACTCCATTTGCGGCTTTTTATGGCAATCAATCTGCACATAAACCTCCCAGACAGTCGAGTCGTGAAAGTGAAGTTAATGCGCGGCTCTCTGCCATGTTACAACATGTTTTATGCGGAGCGCGAATTTCACATTATATAAAAGTGATGATACGTGACAAGGTAGGTTCGTTTACCACGGCAGAAGAATGTGAAGATTTTTTACGCGAATGGCTATTTAAATATACCACCGGCCGTGAAGATTTGGAATGGGAAGAACAGGCACGTTACCCGCTAAGAGAAGCTGCGGTTAAAGTAAAAGATCACCCGGAAAAACCCGGTGAATTTGTTTGTGTTATTCACCTTCGGCCGCATTATCAGCTCGATCATATGGTTTCTGAACTGGAACTGGTAACAGAGCTAGCGCAATCGGCGTAAGTATAAATAAGTTCATGGGTTTGCAAATGATTCTGGATCCGGCAATCATTAAACCTACAGCTAACTAAAACTAGTAATATATTTTAAATATGGCAAGAGTAGACAAAAAGAAGAAGCTTCGTCCATCGATATTAGATCGTTTAATTGATAACGATCCGAAAAATAATATCGAAGTCGATCCGGACCAGCACCAGAAATTAAAAGACCTGCGCAACAGTGTGCGCCGTGATCTTGAAAACTTATTGAATACCCGGTTTAGAATGGTTGAACCGGATAGTGAATTAACTGAAGTACAAAGTTCATTACTAAATTATGGTTTACCTGATTTAGCCACCGTTAATATTTCAGATCAGGAAAAACGCAATGAATTTATACAGCATCTTGAAACTATTTTAATTCAATATGAACCTAGATTTAAAGCCGTTAAAGTAAGATATATGGATAACTCAGACTCATTAGACCGCACATTAAGATTTAGAATCGATGCAACCCTGTATGCAGACCCATCTCCAGAAATGGTGGTGTTTGATTCAATCCTGGAACCGGTAACGCGCACCGTAAATGTTGAGGAGGCTGGTCATGGCGGATGAACTATTACCTTATTATGAAAAAGAGCTAGCCTATATTCGGCAAATGGGAGCCGAGTTTGCGGGTGAACATCCGAAAATTGCCGGTCGTTTAGGCATTAATGCGGAGACCATAGAAGACCCGCACGTTTCACGCTTAATTGAAGGCTTCGCTTATTTAAATGCGCGTATCCAGCATAAGCTGGATGATGATTTTCCCGAGCTCAGTGATGCATTGCTGGAGGTTTTGTTTCCGCATTACCAACGTCCTATTCCATCTTTCACCATTGTACAATTTGTAGCGGATGAGGAAAAACTTGAAGCAAGTTACAAATTGCCGGCGAATACTTTATTAGAAACCGAACAGTTTTCTGGTGAGACCTGTCGTTTTTCTGCAATTTATGAAACTCAGCTATACCCATTCAAATTGACCGAAGCGAGTTTAATCGGAAGCCCGTTTACAACACCGGGCTCTGATAAGTTAAAAGGTTCCGCTGGCGTTTTGAAGCTATCATTGAAAACATTCAACGAAGATATTACTTTTGCAGAGAATAAACCGGATAAAATTCGATTTTATTTAAAAGGTCAGCCTCAACATATAAATCCATTGTATGAATTGTTATTAAATAACTGTCAGGCGGTTGTGATGGCGACATCTGAAACCGATGCCAATCCGGTACGCTTGCCTGCCAGTATAATTAAGCCAGTAGGTTTTGGTCTTGATGAGGGGTTACTGCCCTACCCCGATTCATCATTTATGGGTTATCGATTACTGACAGAGTATTTTTCTTTTCCAGAAAAGTTTATGTTTATCGAGCTGGACGGGTTTGCAGATAAAATCCCAGATGATGCAGGTGATACACTGGAGTTTTATATTTATATCGGCGAATCCGATGTGGAACTGGAACACAATATATCAGTTGATACTTTTCAAATGGGCTGCTCTCCCGCGGTTAACTTGTTTGATCATAAAACCGATCCTATAAAACTTGACCATACAACAACAGAGTATCAGATTATTCCGGATGCAAGACGTCCGGTTGGCTATGAGCTTTATTCCGTTAATAAAGTAACCGCATCAACATCAGCCGGCGATAAAGAAGATTATCTGCCTATATATGGCACTAATCATGAAAGCCATGATCAGGAAAATCATGCTTACTGGTTTACCCAGCGACGCAATGCAAAAATGGGAACGTACTTACGTGATGATGGATCTGATGTATTTATCAGTCTGGTTGATTTGTATTTCAATCCCAATAATCCAGATGATAGAACACTGAGTATTCAATCAACCTGCAGTAACCGGGATCAACCTGCAAAATTACCATTTTCTGCCGATCAGCCAAAGCTGCAATGTGTGGATAGTGCGCCACCCTGTGAAAAAATACGTTGCGTTACTCAGCCAACCGCTACTGTGCGTCCATCAATGCGAAACAATGCACGCTGGCGCCTGATATCACATTTAAATCTTAATCATTTATCTATAACCGGCAGAGATGATGCAACTAAAGCATTAAAAGAAATTCTAAGGTTATATGATTTTAAAGAGTCATCGGTGAACCGTGCATTAATAGAATCGATACTCAGCGTTAATACACGGGCCATAAGTGCGCCATTAACAATAGATGGAAGAGCAGCATTATGCCGGGGTATGGAAATAGAAATAGAGCTTAATGATTCACAGTTGACCGGTAGCAGTAGTTTTTTGTTTGCAACAGTGCTTGAGCATTTCTTTGCACTGTACTGTTCTATAAACTCATTCACCCGCGTATTAGTTAAATTAAAAAGTAAAGAAGGTTACCTTAAAAAATGTCCACCAAGGGCTGGCGAAAAAATACTTCTATAACCCGTAAGCTGACAGAAGCTCCTTACGACTTTCAATTTCTACAGGCAGTTCGCCTGTTGGAAAGATCGGCAGTGTTTGAAAAAGAAAGCTCGCAATCGAACATTGGTAGTAATCCGGTTGCTAAATTTACACCACCCGCCAGTGAGTCAGTGCGATTTAAATCGAATCAGTCACTGGCTTTTCAGTCATCTGAAATAGATAGTGTTGAACGGGTGGATAAGCCTAATGGCTTAGCACAATGGGAAATGGTTGTTAATTTAATGGGGCTAACTGGTGCGATTGGTGTTTTGCCCTATCATTATACTGAGTTGATTCTAAAGCGGCAGAAGCAGAAAGACGAATCAATGGTGGAGTTTTTTGATTTATTTAATCACCGAACTCTGTCGTTATTTTTTCAGGCGTCTGTTAAATATAATCTACCCCTGCACTATGAACGTAATCGTTTGCACAGGGGGTTAAAAAAACAGTATGAACCGCAAACCCGTGCCCTGTTATCTTTAATTGGTATGGGTACTGAAGGTTTGAATAATCGTCTGTTTACCAAAGATGAATCGTTAATATTTTATAGCGGGTTACTGACGCAGAAAGTCAGATCGGCCAGCGGCTTAAAGCAAATTTTACGTTCACATTTTAATATACCGGTTGATATTAATCAGTTTGTCGGCCAGTGGCAGGATTTAATCGATGATGTACGTACGCGATTAGCTGATTTTAATAACCCGCAAGGTAGAAATGTCTGTCTAGGCAGGTCTGCAATGCTGGGTAAAAAAGGCTGGTTTGCACAGGGTAAAATCCATATTATTCTTGGGCCGTTAAATAAAAAACAGTTAGCTACATTCGCTCCGGGCACTAATTCCCTTAAGGCATTAAATGAACTGGTAAGAATGTACGTGGGCATGGAAAACGAATACGAGTTTATTATTCGGGTAAAACAAAGTGACATACCTGAAAAAATTCAGTTAGGAAAAAAAGAACCGGCAATTATTGGTTGGAATACCTGGTTGTCGAATAAGCCTTTAGGATTTGCAGATAAAAATAAAACACTGGATATCACTGTGTCAGCAGGACGATTGAGTTAATAAAAATTATGTAGAATATTTTACCGTCACCTGTGAATGCAGGTGGAATAGAAACTAGTTAATATAAATAAAATTTTAAATATAGAACGCAAAGGAATTATTATGATAACCATCGATTTAAAATCATTAGTCGGAAAGCTCAACGATTCATGCCGTACAGCACTCGAAGGGGCTGCCGGAATTTGCATGGCGCGTACCCACTACAACATTGAAATTGAACACTGGTTATTAAAATTACTGGAGTTACCGGATAGTGATATCACTGCGCTGCTGGAAAAGTTTGAGATTGACCCTGGTAAACTGCTTAATGACATTAATAAAGAACTGGATAAAATAAAATCCGGTAATACACGTGCACCCGCATTATCGCCAACGGTTGTTGATCTGGCTAAAAATGCGTGGATGCTGGCGTCAGTTGAGTACGCTCACTCACAGGCGACTTCAGCACATATTCTGGCTGCATTAATGCTGGATGAAACACTACGACGCTCGACTCAAATTACTTCCGGTGAGTTAAGTAAAATTGCACCGGAGTCTTTGCGTGCCGTTTTACCGAGTATTGTCGGCAGCACATCTGAATCGATGTCAGCAGGGATTGGTGATACATCATCATCTGCTGGCTCAGCACCCAGTGGCCCGACCAATACTCCTTCGCTGGATAAATTTACCATTAATTTAACCGCCGATGCTAAAAATGGCAAAATCGATGCAGTACTGGGACGTGATGAAGAAGTCAGGCAAATTATTGATATTTTAACGCGACGTCGTCAGAATAATCCTATCTTAACCGGAGAAGCCGGTGTCGGTAAAACCGCGGTTGTTGAAGGTTTTGCATTACGCATTGCATCCGGTGATGTGCCTGATACGTTAAAAGGTGTTTCAGTTCGCAGTTTAGACTTAGGTCTACTGCAGGCCGGTGCCAGTGTAAAGGGTGAATTTGAGAATCGTTTAAAATCTGTCATTGCAGAAGTAAAAGCCTCCCCCGAACCGATTATTATGTTTATTGATGAGGCCCACACTTTAATTGGTGCGGGTGGTAAAGAGGGTCAGGGAGATGCGGCAAATTTACTAAAGCCTGCATTAGCACGTGGCGAACTGAGAACAATCGCAGCAACAACCTGGGCAGAATATAAAAAATACTTTGAACGTGACCCTGCTCTCACCCGTCGTTTTCAAGTCGTTAAAATTGAAGAACCGGATGAGACTAAAGCTATTAATATGATGCGCTCTATTTCAGTGATGTTGGCCAATCATCACGGTGTGCGCATAATGGATGAGGCGATTATCGATTCGGTTAAATTATCCAGCCGTTATATAACGGCACGCCAACTACCCGATAAATCGGTAAGTTTATTAGATACGGCTTGTGCGCGGGTTTCATTAAGTCAAAGTACAACGCCTGCTGCCATTGAAGATACCCGTCGTCAAATTGTGCAACACGAAACCAATATTATTTCACTGGAACGTGAAAATGCCACACTTGGAAATTGCGATGAACGTATTGCAGAAATTAATGCAGAACGTGAGCAGCTGCAAAGTGAATTAGAAGTTCAAACTGTGCAATGGGAAAAAGAAAAAGTCATAGTTAAAGAGATACACGAACTGCAATCAAAAATTGAAAGTGATTTTCACGCTCAACCTTTATCAGCAGAAGCCCTTAAAAAAGAAGGCGCACCGGTTAAGCTTGATGATGCCGAACGTGAAAGCATTAAAGCTGAACTGCATAGTAGAATGGATGCGTTAACCGAGTTACAAGGTGAAAACCCGCTAATTCAGGTGAATGTTGATAGCCAGGCAATTGCCGAAGTTGTTGCCAACTGGACAGGTATTCCGGTAGGTAAAATGGTTTCAGATGAAATCAACAGTGTGCTGAATTTAACAGAAGTTTTAGGCGAACGCGTAATTGGTCAGAAGCACGGACTTGAAGCTATTGCACAGGCGATTCGTACATCTCGCGCAGGATTAACCGATCCACGTAAACCAATTGGTGTGTTCTTTTTAGTTGGCTCTAGCGGTGTCGGTAAAACCGAAACCGCCCTCGCCCTTGCGGATGTTTTATACGGCGGTGAACAAAATATTACCACCATCAACATGTCAGAGTTTAAAGAAGAGCATAAAGTATCCATGTTGCTGGGATCACCTCCGGGCTATGTTGGATTTGGTGAAGGCGGCGTATTAACCGAAGCGGTGCGCAAAAAACCTTACAGTATTGTATTACTCGATGAAATGGAAAAAGCTCATCCGGGCGTGCAGGATATTTTCTATAACCTGCTGGATAAAGGTACTATTAAAGACGGTGAAGGTCGTGATATTGATTTCCGCAACACGGTTATTATTATGACATCCAATGCCGGCGAAGAACATATACGCGCTATGTGTGCCGCAGGAGAAGAGCTGCCTGAGCCGGATGTATTGCTGGATAACTTCCGCCCGCAACTGCTGCAATACTTCAAACCCGCATTTTTGGGTAGAACTACGGTTATCCCCTACTACCCGTTAAGTGACGATGATCTGCTTAAAATCTGCAAAATCAATATGAACCGCATCGAAAAGCGCGTAAAAGACCATTATAATGCTGAATTCACCTATGATGAAGATCTGATGCTGCATATCGTTGCCCGCAGTCAGGAAGTAGATACCGGGGCACGTAATATTGAGAATATTCTCACCCGGACTATGTTGCCGGAAATGGCGGCTGAGTGTTTAGGTAAAATGGCGGCTAATGAGACAATCTCGAAAATTCATGT
>CAZHEA010000018.1:46576-47985 GCA_964531165.1 uncultured Thiotrichaceae bacterium | reverse complement strand
TAGATTTTACATTGTAAATTTCACCACAATCAGTACAGGTACGACGAGTCGTTAATCGATCTAAAATCACATCACGTGCAACCTGAATGTCTACAACCATATCCAGCTTTTCGCCCATATCAGCGAGCATCGTTTTTAGTGCTTCAGCCTGTGGGATAGTACGTGGGAAACCGTCTAACAGGTAACCGGCTTTGCAATCGTCTTCTTTTAAACGTTCGCTCATAATACCCATAATTAAATCATCAGATACCAGGTCACCGGCTTTCATTGCTGCTTCGGCTTTTTTGCCCAGCTCTGTGCCCGCAGCCACTGCGCCACGTAAGATATCGCCAGTAGAGATCTGTACTGAACCGTCCATTTTAGTCAGTAATTTTGCTACTGTGCCCTTGCCTGCTCCGGGTGCGCCTAAAAGAATTAATTTCATCTGTTTGTCCTCATTGTGTTTTGTATAGCCTGCTCGGCATGAATACCGGCATATTAAAATCTGCTGGGCGAATAATAGCAGTTTGTGCAGGGGTTTGATGACGTTTGATTTTATCGCACTATAAAGTGAGTTTTGCGTATACAGCCGGCATTATATACGCTGCAATATACGCTGCAAATCCAGCCGTGACTTGGGCAGAGCTGCATTAAAGTCTTCCTGAGGATGATGGTAGCCAATTGCCAGCGCCACATCACACTGGTATCCCGCCAACTCCTTAGCAAAAGCTTTGTTGACCTTTTCAATATCAATGCCTTCTAACGGTGTCGAGTCGATTTTAAGCCTGGCCAGAGTATGCAGGGTATTGCCCAGCGCCAGATAGGTTTGCGCCTTTGTCCAGCAGGCGGTATTGCCCGATTCATCGGTATTATTTTCAGCAAATACGAAAGCCCCAAAGGCATCATCACGATTTTCCGGCTGGGTGCGCTTATCTTCAATTCCCTTATCCACTACCTGCGCATAATCCTCACGTGTGTAACGGGGGTTATAAGCAAACAGAATAATCAGCGAGCTATCAAATACATGGGCCTGATTGTAATGGTGCTTATCAACAAAGGTGTCACTCATGCGTTGTTTTGCTGCGTCACTTTCAATCGCGATAAATTTCCACGGTTGTGAGTTTATTGATGATGCGCAAAGACGCATGGCTTCAAAAAGTACATCCAGATCATCCTGGGATACCTTTTTACTGGGATCGTATTTTTTTGTCGTATGACGCCAGCATAGGTCGGTGATGATGGGGTGAGTCATATTTAATCCTAACGTTTAAATTTACCCTTACAATATCATTAATGCTTACACTGTGCAGTTGATCTAGCTTAAATAGGTAGGTGCAAATTTATTCGCACAGAAATGTACCCCGAAAAATAAAGTTTCAAGAGGGCAAATTTAAGGGGTCGGAAATTTAAGGGGTCGGAGTCATGCCCTT
>CAZHEA010000018.1:24179-46476 GCA_964531165.1 uncultured Thiotrichaceae bacterium | reverse complement strand
AAAACGATTCGAAAAACGATCCCGAATCAAACAATATAAAAATCAGTGACTAATATAATTAACCTCACCCATAAAATTTAAAAATCAGGCATTGCCATGCAGATAAATATTAAAGTACTAAACCAGCAAGCCACAAACATACTGGCAATGATTAACTCGGGTGAACTACAGGACAGCTGCAGTATGTCAGCGGTACAAACGCCCGTGAAAGAAGCCTGGTGCATCGCAGAAGATTTAACGGAACAGGGGGAATTATCAACGACTGACAAAGATGAAATTTATTCTCTGCTGGATAACGAAACCCGTCAACAACTTAAAGCGATAGAGTATGATGACTTTGATCTGGTTTACGAGTATTTATTACAAAAAATTCATTGTAAATAAACTATTCCAAGGGGTCGGAGTCATGCCCTTAATCAATGCTGTTTCCTGTTAGACTTTGTCCGGCATGACTCCGACCCCGAATAAGTGACCAAGAATCACGCCCCCTGAACCTACATGGTATCAGCCAATACAGCCTTCTCCTTGCGCGGCAATTTTCGAATTTCATACTCCCGTGACCCCGCATCCGAACGCGACTCACACAACTCAAAATACACCATCTTCAGCGGTCGTCTTGCCCGGGTATATTTTGCGGCTTTTTTATTATTCTCATTATGCTCCTGCAAACGCCGCTTGGGGTCAGTGGTAATACCGGTGTAATAAGTTCCATCGGCGCAGTGCAGTAAATACACGTACCAGTCTGGCTTGATTGGTGAATCAGGCGCGTCCAACATATTCCTGAGTTTCGGTATTAACTTTAATAGCCTGACCTTCCGCTAAATATTCCGGCACCTGTACCACCAGACCAGTCGATAAAGTGGCCGGTTTGGTGCGAGCGGAAGACGATGCGCCTTTGATACCCGGTGCGGTTTCAGTAATGCTCAAAACAACCGTTGATGGCAGTTCAATACCCATTATCTGATCATCCACCACCAGCGCCTGTACGCCTTCCAGGCCTTCCATCAGAAATACCAGTTCGTCCTGTATATCCTCATCGGGCATGGTGTACTGCTCGTAATTTTCATTATTCATAAACACCCAGGCATCTCCCTCACGGTAGAGCGGCTGGACCGGTTGGCGATTGACATCAATCACTTCGACATTTTCATCACCTAAAAAACCATGCTCAAATTTCTTTTTAGTGACCAGCACCTGACCTTTCACTTTGTAGATGGTGTTGCCGCTGCGGGATGAGGCGGTCTGGCAGAATACGCTTTTAATCACAATATTCTGGCCATCGACGTGAATAAAGGAGCCGCGTTTAATTTCATTTGCTTTCATAAGTTGTTTCTAATTTGCTATTAATTGCCGGTATAATAACGTTTTTTTGAACCGATGTATCTGAGACGAATAATTATGTCCGAATTAACCCAAACCCAATTTACCATTGATCAGCGCTGGATCAGCGACGCGGAGCTTCTGATGGGGCTGGGAACGGTGATTGCGGTGGAGCATCGCACGGTGAGCATTCTGTTTATTGCCACCGGTGAAACCCGCACCTATGCAAAAGAGTCGGCCCCTCTCACCCGTATCCGCTTTAATATTGGTGATGAAATAACCGATATTCATAAACGCAAGTTAAGTGTAATGGACGTGTTTGATGAAGATGCATTAATTCTTTATCAGGTAAAAACCGCAACCGGTGAACTCGAGTTACTCGAAGAACGGGATCTGGATACATCGATTCAATTGAATAAACCTTTAGAGCGATTGATTAGCGGACAAGTAGATAAAAACAAATGGTTTGAATTGCGCTACCAGACCTGGCAGAACCAGTTAAAAAATTATACCAGCGGCATCAGCGGCCTCATCGGTGCCCGCACCAGTTTAATTCCACATCAGCTATATATTGCAAATGAAGTCGCCAGCCGTTATGCGCCACGGGTATTACTGGCGGATGAAGTGGGTTTAGGAAAAACCATTGAAGCCGGCTTAATTTTGCATCAACAGATGAACCGCGGCCGCGCTAACCGGGTATTAATTATTGTGCCTGATGCATTGATTCACCAGTGGCTGGTTGAATTACTGCGCCGCTTTAATCTGTATTTTAGTATTTTTGATGAAGATCGCTGCCTGGCAATAGCTGAAAGCACTGACTTTGAAAATCCGTTTAACGCTGAACAACAGATATTATGTAGCCTGAATTTATTTACTGATAACCCCGAACGCTTTGTGCAGGTTTTAGATACCGAATGGGATTTATTAATAGTTGATGAAGCCCATCATCTTGCCTGGAGCCGTGAACAGGTCAGTGATGAATATAAACTGGTTGAACAACTCGCCGTCATCAGTAAAGGCCTGCTCTTATTAACGGCGACACCGGAACAGTTTGGTAAAGAAAGTCACTTTGCACGTTTACGTTTATTAGACCCGGACCGGTTTAATGATTATGAAACCTTTGTGCAACAGGAAAATCAGTATCAGATCATTGCAGATTTAATTGAAAAAATTAGCGCCAATGAAACACTTTCTGACAGCTTATTAAATCACCTGCACTCACTGGAAAGTCAGGTTGATATCGATTCTGTAAAGGCCGGTGAATTATCGGAAAAACAAAAATCTGAAATCATTCACCATCTGTTAGATTGTCACGGTACCGGCCGGGTTTTATTCCGTAACACCCGCGCCGCAATTCAGGGGTTCCCCGAAAGAAAACTCATACCCTGCCCTTTGCCATTACCGGCTGAATATAAAGATAGTGAAAATATTACCCAGCAGTTACACCCTGAAAATACCTGTAAAGACTGGACAAAGTTCGACCCGAGAGTTAACTGGCTCGTTGAGTTATTAAACCAGTATAAGTCAGAAAAGATATTATTGATTACCCATTACGCTGACACCGCGATTGAATTATCACGTGCATTAAAAACACAGTTTGGTTTAGCGTCATCTGTATTTCATGAAAACTTAAGCATTGTAGATCGGGATAAACGTGCCGCGGATTTTGCTGACAATGAAACCGGTGTACAAATTTTAATGTGTTCAGAAATTGGCAGTGAAGGCCGTAATTTTCAGTTCGCTCATCACCTGGTTTTATTTGATTTACCCCTTAACCCGGATTTACTTGAACAGCGCATCGGCAGGCTGGACCGTATCGGACAAAGTCAGACGATAAATATACACGCACCGTATTTCGAAACGTCTGCACAGCAGCGTCTGTTTCACTGGTACCACACATCATTAAATGCATTTAATAGCACCTGCCCTGCGGGTGCTGAAATTTTCAGTAATAATAAACAGCAGTTGATGCGAGCATTAGATTTTAATGTTTGCCCGGTTGATGAGTACAGCGAATTCGTCGAGAAAACTCAACACGAATACAACGAATTAAATCAGACCATGCATGACGGTCGTGACCGTCTGCTTGAATACAGCTCCTGCCGTAAAGATATTGCGAAAAAAATTCAAACTAAAATTGAAAACTTTGAACAAAGCTCTGAATTAAAAACCTACATGCAGGCTTTGTTTGACTGTTATGGCGTCAGCATTGAAGAGCATAAACCCGGCACGTATCTGATTACACCGGCAGAGCATATGGTCGGGCAGTTTCCGGGTTTAAGCGACGATGGCATGACGATTACATTTGATCGCAATGTGGCATTGGCACATGACGACATGCATTTCTTAAGCTGGGATCACCCGATGGTTTTGAATGGCATTGATATGTTGCTGACCCATGAAATGGGTAACACATCGGTGTGCAGCATTAAATCCAACGATTATGAAGCCGGACAATTGCTGATACAAACCGTGCATATTTTAAACATTGAAATTCCCGAAGAGCATCAACAGGAAATTGGCAGTGAACAGTTGCAGGCACTGCCCTTACTCACCACTTTTACTGAAACCGGTGAAGATATTAGCCTGCAGTTCAGACAGCATAAGTTCAAGTCGGTTGCCAAGCCTATAGCGAAACAAATTGTACAGTTAAAAGAAGACTGCATTAAAAAACATCTGTCTACTATCAATGAAGATATTAATGCACATGCCAGTGAATATTTACAATCACATTATGCAAGCAATTTATTAATACTGGAAAATGAAATCGACCGATTAACCGCATTAAAATCCGTAAACCCACAGGTTCGAGATGAAGAAATTAATTTCTTCAAAAACCAGTTAAGTGGGTTTAAACTGGCACTGAGTCACCCGGTTAGCCGACTGGATTCAATCCGCTTAATGATTACTACCTGACGAGTTCCAGCGTAAAGGCTGACGACACTTGCGACATTTATAAACAGCGGTTTTACGCTGCACCTTATTATGACGTGTGGTTGATAACTGATGCGTCATACAGGTACAGGTATAATCAAACTGTCTATATCTGTGCAAAGGCAACCCACTAATATCATAGCGGCTAGTGACTTCAGGTTTTACATTAAATAAAGCCATTATCCGCTTCCACTCAGCGCCATGGGGCTTAACCTTGCGAATGCCGTATAGTGCATGTACAACATAATGCGCCACCTCATGGGCAACCGTATTCACTATGCTATCTTCAAAATATTCAGAAAAAATAATTTCGTTATAACGGATACAGGTTTGTTCATACTTAACAACAAACATACCTGAAGCACGCCCTTTTAAGTCGAAATAGATATCAATCATTGAGAGATCAAGCTCAAATAAGTGATTTGCAAGCTCGATATAATATTGAGTTTGAGCGATTACCTGCTTTTTTTGCGATTGATCAAGTGAAAAGACTTTCATTGGCCGTTAAAACGTGTATTAAAATGTAAAATGAACTATATTTATAAATATATCATAACAGGTTAATTATGGATCATTTATTTATTGCACGTCAGCCAATCTATAATCGCGACAAAGGCGTTATGGGCTATGAGTTACTGTATCGAAATAGTTTGATTAATGCAGCTAATTTTGAAGACGGTGACCAGGCATCCTGTGAAACTATACTGAACACGTTTATGCATATAGGCATAGATAACATTGCAGGTAGTGCGTATGCCTTCATAAACCTGCCTCGAGAGTTCATTATAAATGAAGACCTGACGCCGATGTTTAATGAGCAATCTGTACTTGAAATACTTGAGGATATCGAACCGGATACAGAGGTCATTAATGGAATTAAACGATTAAAAAATGCCGGCTATCAGATAGCTCTGGATGATTTTGTATATAAAGATAAGTTGATTCCACTTATAGAGCTTGCTGATTTCATAAAAATTGATATCTATGAATTAACTGAGGATGAGGTTAGACAACAGCTAAACTTACTGAAAAAATACAATCCCCGGTTTATTGCCGAAAAAGTTGAGACCTACGAATCATTCCAGTTCTGTTATGATCTGGGATTTGATTTTTTTCAGGGTTATTTCTTTTGTTACCCCGAGATACTTAAACAAAAATCGCTACCCAGTAATAAAATGGTAGTGTTAAATTTATTACAAAAGCTTCAGAATCCGGAAATTGAATCTGACGAACTCGAACAAATTCTGATACAGGACATCACCTTATCATATAAATTACTTCGATATATAAACAGTGCTGCATTTGGTTTCAGGCGTGAGGTTGATTCAATCAAAGATGCCATTGTACTTCTAGGAATCAATAATCTGAAAAACTGGATATCGTTAATTATGATGTCAAAAATTATCGATACTAAACCTACAGAATTAATATTAACAGGCATGATACGCGGTAAGATGTGTGAGCTGCTTGCTGAAAAACATCATCCTGAAGTTAAACATCAGATGTTTATTATTGGTTTGTTTTCCGTTCTCGATGCAATTATGGATCAACCTTTAATTGATCTACTGGATACAGTGATTCTAAGTACAGACATAAAGCTAGCACTATTAGATTATAGCGGTGTACAGGGTGAAATATACAAATACGTTTTACAATATGAGAAATGTAACTGGGACGAGCTTTATCACTCAAATATCAATACCTCTGAATTCATCCAGTCATACCTGACAGCTGTTAACTGGGCTGATGAAAGCATGAAAGCGTTGATAACTGTAAACCCGGATTACACTCCATAAATTAAATATAAAAACGCCCTCCACTTGCAACAATAATAACGATAATTCCGAGTGCAGTATTAACACCCACCAGTATTCTAATTTTGGCAAGAGCCTTACCACCTTGCGGCCATATTTTTTCTGCTACTGCATTTTTTAACTGTTTATATGGCACAAAGAAAACATACATATATATCAAAATCATTAATATGCCAATGGCATTCATAATATGCACATACAAAGGTGCATTACCTATTTGATCCCATCTAGAAAATATCATTAGATATCCTGTTAGTGGTAGCAGTATCACTGACACCCAGACATAGGGGAAAAAACGTTGAAAGACACCAGCCCAAAGTGTGAGCCTGGAAGGTGGATCGAGTAATGCCCCTGCTGCCGGACGTAAAAAGTTATACGCGAAAAACATCCCGCCAACCCAGACAACAACAGCCAGCACATGTAATAAACTGTAAACACTTAACATAGTTTTATATTCTTATAATTTATATAATTAGCATTAATCATTTTCAAGACTATCCACCCGGTACACTTCCATATGGGAGCTTTGTAACTGTCTACCGACAAGTGTTAATTCTCCATGATATCGATGATATTCACTGTTGGTAAACTCAAAGTTATATTTTCTAAACAGTCTAATCTGACCATATTTAGTCTTAGATAGTTTCACAGATGAAAGATGGACAGTGTCGTCTAAAAATTGTACATTATTTTTTTTACACATTTTTGCCCCATAAATACGGGCTGTTTCATTGATTTTCATTGAATCAAGCCAGAACCATATGAGCAATGTTAAGCCCATTATAATAATTAATTCTGATAAATACATTTAACCCTATAACCTATATGACAAAATTCAACAAAAACAACTATGTTTATACACCTCTGTTCTGTGAGGAAAACATCTGGAAACTGATTGACTCATTATATATGAAGCCAATAGCAAAACCCATAGATGTATTATTTATTATTAATAAAAATAACACTATAGCTGTATTTGAACAAAAAATGGGAAGCACGAATAAACCCGTTATCTGGGATTATCATGTTGTTCTTTTAGCTAAATCAGGTGAAGATTTAGTCATATTCGACTTTGATAGCTTATGTGACTTTCCAACACCTATATCGAGCTATTTTAAATTAACATTTCCCGGGAATAAAAACTTGTTTTATGAACTAATTCCCTTCATAAAAAGCATTCCTGCAGATCATTATTACAAACATTTTTATTCAGATAGATCGCACATGAAAAACATAATTGATGTGGATGACTTTCCTGGATATCCTGCCATTAAATCACCAGAAAATAATAAACGATTAACTCTATCCGACTGTCGAGACACACATACTCTATCCAGTACATTCAATATATCGCTGCCAGGCAGCTACCTTAATCGGTGTTTATCTATTTTCTAAACTCGGTAAATGAACTAATGATTTCTTTAACCGATAGTATTGAATCTATTTTATCCACACTTTTTCCAGCCTGCCAATAATCGATATCACCATTTTTATCAAGCAATGACCTCTTCAAAGCCCACAATGACTTTAACGCTAATACTGTACGCATAATATATTTAAACTTTCTATGTTTTAAAAGCCAGCGCTCTATAATATTTGGTTTTAAGCCTTTACTCTGAATATATTTCGAGTTGATAACTGACACCGGTACACCGGTAATGCGCTCTGACAGTACGATATCAGTTTCACTGGCATTCAGTATTGCCTGCTTATATGACTGATGAGCACTGCATTCACTGGAGGCGATAAATCGAGTTCCCATTTGAACAGCCTGATAGCCAGCTGCTATTGCCTGCTGATATGCAGTAGCATCTCCAATGCCACCGGCACAAACTACGGGTAAATCAAATTTAAGTAATTGATCCATTAATAGTTTTGACGCTTTAGTACCGGCATGCCCACCAGCTCTATTATTAACCGCAATTAATCCATCGACACCTGTATCAACCGCTTTCTCTGCCCACTTCTGCTCAGTCACATCATGGTAAACAATTGCTCCGGATTGATGAGCTTTTTCCACTACCCAGTCAGGCTTACCCAATGAAGTAATAAAAAATTTAATGTCATTCTGAAGCGCTATATCCAGCCATACCTGCATACGTTGGTGGTATTTTTTTGAGCCTTTTTCAATGAGTAAATTCATTCCCAATGGCTTACTGGTTAATGATTTTATATATTTAATACCTTCAGAAAAATCATAGCCATGTACATATGTTAAAGATATTGGCTGAATGATTCCTATACCTCCAGCTTCTGAAGCAGCAGCGACTAATTCCGGATTACTACAGGGATACATCGGTCCACAAATAATTGGAAACTCAATACCGGTTTGTGTTAAAAACAAATTATTATCCGTCATAGTCTTTAGTCTTTATACCCTAGTTTCCAGGTAACGATAACATTAGCCACTTCATCACCTGCCTGATCTTTTATAATTGCAATAACAGTATGTTCCGTGTGTTCATTGAAAACAGGTAAAGTTGTTGTACATTCAGCTATTAGCTTACCCCGGGCTTTTTTCAAAAAATTGATAGAAATATTGACCGGTATGCCGCGCATATTCTCGCTAAACAATGAAATTAATGCCAGACCACTGGTAAATTCACCTAAGTTAGTCAGTGCGATTGCATGAATGGAATTAAGATGATTGCGTACCCCTCTACGATCTTTAAGCTCAATACGCACATAGCCTTTACGCATCTCTACTATTCTGGCTTTTAGAGCACCTGTATATGGATTTACAAAAGGGATCAGATGATTAAACAACCAGCGCCCAAACGCGGTTCCATTAAGTTTTATCCAGTATCGATATATGTCAGTAATCTTCATAGTAGTCACTTTTAAAGAGATTATATTATCCCTTTATTAATAGTTAATAATGATATAATAGCACTTCAATTCAATTTTATAAGTAGTTTCATGTCGGTTGAAGACTCATTACTGGAACAAAAAAATTCAGCTCATAAAGATATATTAAGTCTTGCAGGATATCGTATGCCTTATGGAAAATACGCCGGCTCACGCTTAGTTGACTTACCCGAGCCATATATAGTCTGGCTATATAATAAAGGCCTACCCTCAGGCGAGCTTGGGCGAATGCTCGGTATCACTTATGAAATAAAAGTTAACGGTCTGGAACATCTGTTCACACCATTAAAAAAATAAGCTAAATAAATCATGCTACGCCCTTTAATCTATAATCCACCACTACATACAAAGCTTGATATCCTCTACGAGGACAGTGATATTATAGCGCTAAACAAACCTTCAGGGCTTCTTTCTGTCCCCGGACGCGGCGAGGACAAACAGGACTGTATGTTATCTCGTTTACAGCAGGACTACGCACAAGCACTGGTTATTCATCGACTGGACATGTCTACTTCTGGAATAATATTATTTGCTTTAAATAAAGCCGCTCAAGTTGAAATGGGGAAGCTATTTGAACAAAAACACATTCAAAAAAAGTATATTGCAAAAGTACATGGCAAGCCTGTTGAAATCTCAGGCATTATTAATCAACCGTTAATGACTGATTGGCCTAACCGCCCTAGACAAAAAATCGATTACAGGTCAGGCAAACCATCACAGACTAAATACACTCTAATAAGCACTGATGAAGATAACAATAGCCTGATAATGCTACAACCGGTTACCGGTCGAAGCCACCAGTTAAGAGTCCATATGTCATCGCTAGGTCATGCAATTTTAGGTGATGAACTATATGGTACTGCACAAACCCGTAATGCAAGCAATAGACTATTGCTACATGCCAGAAATATTTGCTTTATACATCCAATGACTGAAAAAATGATTAACATTGACTGTGATATTACTTTTTGTGAGTAGTTATATTACAAATTCTAATGTGATTCTATATTACATACACGACCCGATGTGTTCATGGTGCTTTGGTTTCAAGTCGGTTTTAGACAAACTTACTAAAGAACTGACACGACATATTGAAATAAAATACGTGTTAGGTGGATTAGCCGCCGACTGTGATGATTCCATGCCGGAACACATGCAAAGCAGCATCAAATCTAATTGGCAACAAATTGAAAAAACAATTCCAAATGTACAATTCAATTACGAATTCTGGAATATTTGTAATCCTCGAAGATCAACTTATGCGGCTTGTCGTGCGGTTATTGCCGCTAAAAAACAAAACCTTAAGTTTGAATACATAATGATTAAAGCCATACAAGATGCATATTATTTACATGCAAAAAACCCTTCTAACTATAATGTACTTTATGACTTAGCAGATGAAATCGGCCTTATAAAACAGCAGTTTATTGTTGATATACACAGTGACAGCCTGAATAATGACTTAATAAAGCAGATTCAACAGAGTCGATCTATTGGAGCCAGTAGCTTTCCTTCACTATTTTTATCAGTAGATGAAAGCTATATACCTATTGTTTTAGATTATAATAATGCAGATATTATTTTAGAACATATAAGCAGTCATATTAACAATGCAAAATAAAGACACCTGGGATGTTTTATCTTTTAGTAAATCTCCCATTATTCAGCAATTGAAACTGTATACAGATTCTTTTTCCGGGCACAATGACTGGCCGACTATTAGCGATTATATTAGACAGTTTGAGCTACATAATATTAATATCAAACCTGTCCCTCAATCCACAACGATTACATGCTATGCCGATCAATATGAACCGCGAGTATATTTAAAGGGTGAATTACAGACAAGAACGCACAACTGGCATGATTTTTTTAACGCATTAGTCTGGTTAAAGTTTCCGATTACAAAAAAAACATTAAATTCACTGCATTATAAGCAGTCATTAAAACGCGATAAAGGCTCGAATCGGTCACTATTAGAAAATAGAATTACTCAATTTGATGAGTGCGGTGCTGTTATTATCAGCAATAATAAATCCTTGCTAGCATTAATCAAAGGTCATAACTGGCTTGAACTATTCATTCAACAGAAGAAACTCTTCTCTGAAGATATTGTATGTGTCATTTTTGGTCACGCTATCTTTGAGAAGGCATTGAACCCGTATATAGGATTAACATGCCATTGTCTGTTAATTGAAGATAATGAGCTTTTAAGTGATATCAAGCATAATACTTTTGAAAATCTAGACAGGAGAATGGCTGATATATGGGAAACCAATATGCAAGCCAGGCCTACCAGGCTGCAGGCATATCCCGTATTGGGAACACCGGGTTACTGGCATCAGCAAAATATGGTATTTTATCAAAATAAAAAATACTTCAGATAAGCACAACAAATACAATACCTTACAGCCCTTATTACATACAGTACATTAAAACATTTAACTAAAGTATTAGTCTAAATGGAAATTATGATTGCTAAAAGTCTAAAATTGACTATAGTTATATTAAGTACATCAATTGACTTCGTGACCTTGTTCACAATTTAATGTTACTCAGAGCATTAAAATGTCAATGTGATTGTACGACTTCAAATTAAATGCAATCCATCAAATGTTAAAAGCACAACAAGAATAGATTTCTTGTACAAGTAAAGTGCACTAACAATATCTATACCTTCCGGGTTGTGATGGATTTAATATCCTCATATGCATGTTTAGTGTTCTTTCCTATGTAATTTTACAGAAAGTTAGCAGGATATGCACATGAGCGCCTTTGATAACACAGTTAATATAACTGCATTAAATATAGATGATAAAGAATATATTTCTAAAATCATCAATGATTATGTTAGAGATGCATCTAGTGAAAGCAAAGCAATACGCAGTTCTGCAGCCGGTAAAAATTTCTTCAACCGTGATGATGTTATTAAAGCCCTTTCAAATATTCAGCTTAGCTACAAAACTCGTTATATCAGTGGTCAGAAGGTAAATATAAATACCGAGGATTTCAAAAAGTCATTACTCAATAGCATGGCTAAAATGAGTAAGGTTAGCATTCCTAAATCAATGAACCAGATAGATGGCCGCACAATTGATTTTGTGGAAATGATTTTTGGGGCATTTCTTAGAGATAATAATATATCTGATGTTATTAAAGGGCTGTTATTACGCTTACAAATTCCGGTAATAAAAACATCATTAATAGATAGTAACTTTTTCTATGACAATAAACACCCGGCGCGAACACTACTTGATACAGTTGCACACCTGGGTATCGGTATAGAAGAAGAAAATAATACGGTATACCAAACAATCAATTTAATATTTGATCAATTATTACGTAGCTTCGATAAAAACTCTGTCAGCTTTAGAACCGCCCTGTCATCATTGCAGCGCCTTAAAACCATAGAGCATAAGAAACTTAAGCAAAATGAAGATGTAACTCGAATTCAGATTACTAAAGAGCATGCACGTCAGCTTGTATTATCTGAATTACAGTACCATACAATGAGCATTAAACTCGCCAAACCTATACAGCCGCTGATTCTAAATAACTGGTCGACTTATATGTATGGATGTTATCTGAAGTTTGGCAAAACCAGTTATGAATGGCAGGAATCAATTGATATTCTTAAAATTATTACTAAATCTTTAAGACCTGTAAAAAATAGAGATGAATGGGTTTCGTTAAAAAACAATTATCAGGAAATTGTAAGCACTATTCGCTCTAAACTCAAAACAACTAAACAGAATAAAGAAAAATCTTACATTGCTACATCTAACCTTAAAAAGCATTATATTGATATAGTCAAAAACTCTTGCTATTTTGAAGAACAAATCACTATAGAAGATAGCAAAGTACCGCTAAAAGATTCTATTTATGCTGACAAAAGCATGGATGAGCCAAGCCCACTGGAAACCAAAGAACTACAATCTAAAAACGTTATTGCAGAATTACCGGAATATGTTAAATCAGGCGTCTGGTTCAAAATATACACAGGTGAAACAACACCGCCACGCCGTTTAAAGCTTTCTATGATCACTCAGGAAAATGCAAAATTAATTTTTGTAGATCGTAAAGGTACAATGATTATAGAAAAAGACGCTAATGAATTCAGCATTGAACTTCTTAATGAACAATCGCATTTATTAGCAGATCACTCAGTTTTTGATCATGCATTAAGCCAGGTCATTGCACATATATCAAATAACGGTAGATAGAATACGTATTATAATAGAGTATAAGCATCAGCAATTTAAGACCCAATTGGGTCTTTTTTATTGCCTTATTATTATGCTTCCCAATGCGAAGTTGCTATTCCCTTACCCAGATCAGCTTCAATTAAACGTCGACGAACTTCTAGCAGTCTTTCTATTAAAGCCGGCTCTGCTTTTTCATAAGCTTCACTATCCGGTACGCGTTTAACGACAACGCCTAACAATTCAGTTATCGCATTACCGATCGAATTCTGACTAATGGTAACAATTAGATCACCCTGATCATTTCTGTAAATAAGTTGCTTAAACGCAGGCTGCCAACGAATTGAATTGGAATACTTCGGATCAAGAATACACTGTTCCCTAACCTTCTTAGCTGCACCTAAAAAATCATTATTGAATAATAAAATAGACTCAATATCCTGTGGATAGTAAGAATCTTTAGGCACAGGTGAATTTCTTGATGACACCTGTGTAAAGAATGCCCGATAAAAATCAATAAAGCCTTTTAATATTTCATCGTATTCCTTCCAGAAACGTATGTCTTTTAATGCTTCAATACCACCTTGAATTTTCCAGCTGGGTAGCCCCTGCGGGTAGCCAGTAAGCTTAAACATAGACTCATTACTACTGACTGGTGTCAGAATTTCAAGATCCAGTACTGATAAAAACTTACTGAATACATCATGCATATAAGACTGAAACAAACTGTGTTGTCCACCGTCTGTTAAGTTCGGATTAGCCGGATCGGCTAATTCTGCATTCTCAAGTTCCTGTTTATCAAATACAATAAAGTGATTATGTAACATGCGAATACTGGGGACACCCGGCGACGTTAAAGGCCATGTCGCATCAAGGCTAGCCTCACCCGCCAGAACAAGATGCTTTTGTGGATCAGGGAACTGCTCCAGCATGTACTCGATAAGAATAAGGTTCATTCTGTTCCAGTCATGTTTCACATGATCCGGCACCTGAGTTCGTCTAACCGGCCGGCCTAAAGGATTCAATACAGTTTTTGATGTGTTATAAATTATAGACGTATCAAACACATTGGAGTGCCCGAGGGCTTTTCTATATAATAACAATCCTTCCGGATTTTCTAGTAGACCATTATTATTTGTTAAATCATTTAAATTTTCTGTACTATTAAAAAATTCATTCGCAGCCATACCTTCAGGTACATCAAGTGGAATAGGTCGAAATGGTGTAATTATTTGACGTGGGCCGGATCGCATAGAGTTGTCCTGTTAGGATTGACCATTTGAATATAACACGCTCAATTTAAGCTACACATTCAGTTTTTTTAATATACCTATAATTTAAACTATTTTAATAGCTGACTAGCTATAGAGAATATTAAATAGTTTTGTTCTAAATCAAAAATGGATTATTCAGCTTCTCTTCACCGATTGTAGATTCCGGGCCATGCCCCGGGATAAAGCGGTATTCATTGCTTAAACATAATAGTTTATTCTTAATAGATGTAATTAGCTGTTGATGATTCCCTCTGGGAAAGTCAGTTCGACCAATCGCGTGCTTAAATAGAACATCACCAACCCAAAGCAATTTCTGTTTTTCGTGCTTCAGAACTATATGACCTGGCGTATGGCCTGGAGTAAAAATAACCGATAATTTTTCATTACCAACAGTTAAAATATCGTCTTCTGTCAACCATTTATCAGGTGTAAAACTCTTAACTTGAGGAAAACCAAACATTTCAATTTGTTGAGGAATAGCTTTAATCAAAAAGTCGTCATCTATGTGTGGACCAATAACTGGCAAATTGAATATTTTCATTAACTCAGCTGTACCACCTATATGATCAAGATGTCCGTGTGTGAGCCAAATTGCTTTTAAACTAATATTATTGTCATTAACAGCTTGAACTAAAAGATGTATATCTCCACCAGGATCGATAATGACACCTTCATCAGTTACATCACACCAAACTAATGATGAATTTTGCTGGTAACTGGTAACTGGTACGGTTTTATATTGCAGCATTCACTACATTCCATTTCCAAATTTTTCTGTTTCGGTTACACCGCTCTCTCTAACTTGCTTCAGTGCTACAGCATACTGTTTTAAAATATTAAGTGACCATACTATGCGCTCTCTAAAATAGCTGTCTGCTGACTCATTGTTATCTTCAACGTTTTCATTTAATACTTTTTCAACATTTCTAATTATCATCTGCTCTGGTATATAGCATAAACGATTGTTTTTATAACTGCTCATACGCAGTTCTGCAATGGGATAAGCTCCGCCATCAGCAGACGATATCGATACTATTTTAGCCGGTTTATTACCCAGTTCATTTCGCCCGAATATCAGAAAAAAGTTTTTTAACCCGGCAGGTACCTGTCCATGCCACTCAGGAGTAATAACAACGAATCCATCACTACTAGTCAGGGTTTCTCGATAAGGCGACAGTAATTCATTCCATTTTTCATCTGCATTCCATAGCCCTTCATCCCATAAAGGCAATGGATTATTAGCCAGATCTATTATCGGTGCTTCCTCGCAAATACCATCTAACATCACTTTCTGATAATGCTTCGCTATTTTTGTACTTTGTGAATTTTCACGGTGACTGCCGCTTATAATAGTGATTTTCATAGTAATACTCGAATTTTAATTTAAAGATAAGTTTATCTGCTAATTCTGTATACACACTCTGTCAGATAATCCAGGCCTCTTTCTTTGAACTTCGGATACTCATCTAAAACATCCTGTTGATCAATTAATTCAACGTCAAAAGCAGGTTTGTATAGTTGCATAACTTCATTTTGTGAAACTGAGAATGGCGGACCATTCATTTTAGACTGATTATATTCGAGAGTAATCAATAATATGTCCATTTTTTTCGCTAACAAATCAGTTAATAAATCGACATATTTTTGTCGTAAATTTTCTGGTAGTGCTACGAGTGACGCCCTGTCGTAAACCGCTTTTACTGACTTAAGATCAACTCTATCCAAAGCAAAAAAATCACCATGTAATATTTTTACATTACCTGACTGATAGACATTAAAAGTATCTGTCTGATGCGTTTCAACTGCAATAACCTGATCGTTAAAAAAGTCATTTACGGCGCGCTCACTACATTCAATACCTAAAACGGAAAAGCCACTGCTAGCGAGCCATGCTAAATCCAGACTTTTACCACACAGAGGCACAAATATTTCTGAATCTGATGGGAGATTTAAAACCGAGCAGAATCGAGATAATAAAGGATTCACCTCTGCTAAGTGAAATGCTATCTGATCTTGTTGCCAGCGCTGCTGCCAAAATTCAATTTCCATAATCGACTATAAACCTGCTCATGTTAGTGATCTTCACACTAACACTTTTCTACAGCCAAAAAAATACCCTGCATCTAGTTTAGCCGATAATTACAGGGTATTTTTTCTATCCGAATAAAAGCTATAGCGTGATAGCCTGACGGTTTTTTTCAATCGTCTTTTCACTAATACCTTTAACATTTTGTAAATCATCAATGCGGGTGAAAGGTCCATTCTTTTTTCGATACTCCACAATAGCCTGAGCTTTAACTTCACCAACCCCTTTCAGCTCTGCCGCTATTGTCGGTGCATCCGCATTATTAATGCTTACCGAGCCGGCCCATACAAAACCTAAGGGCGCGGCACAAAACAACATCACGCTCAAAACAACCACTTTCATTATTTTCATTACGTAAACTCCTTGTTTTTAATCCAATATTGGATAGGAGCAAACACACTAATATAGCGACATTATAAAAGGCAACTAATTTATTTCAGAATTAATAGCCCGTAAAACTGCCTGTGGATTATCAGACTGAGTAATAGGGCGACCTATAACCAGGTAGTTAGAACCCGCATTGATAGCATTCAGCGGTGTCATAATGCGGTGCTGATCATCTTTACTGCTTCCGGCAGGCCGTATTCCCGGTGAAACAAGAAGGAATTTTTCTGACAGGTTTTGCCTCATTAAACTGGCTTCCTGAGCCGAACAAACCACCCCATCCAGTTCGCATGCCTGCGCAAGCTGAGCAAGTTTCAATGCTTGCTGATCCGGTGTGGCAGTTATGCCTAATTCGGTTAAATCGTCCTGAGACATGCTGGTTAGTACGGTTACGGCAATTAAAAGTGGCCGGTTCTGAAAATGGCTAAGGGCATTTGCGGCAGATTCCATCATTTTTCGCCCACCACTTGCATGCACATTAACCATCCAGACGCCTAAACTGGCAGCAGCTTCACACGCCCGGGCTGTTGTATTGGGGATATCATGGTACTTTAGATCAAGAAATACCTCGAAGCCTCTGTTTTGTATTTTTTCAACGAATGCCGGGCCCAGATGAGTAAACATCTCTTTACCCACTTTTAAGCGACAATCAACTGGCTGCAACTGATCGATAAATGCCAGTGCCTTTGATTCAGTTGGATAATCAAGCGCAACAATAACTTTTGGGTCGGACATATTTCGCCTATGAAAATTTTTTAGTTTATAACGGGAGTCATACTACTCCAGCTATGACAGGAGGGACATAACCAAACATGGGTATTGGCTGAATACCCGCATTTTTTACATTGATACTCATGATGTTTATGTGTAATTGCTTCGACAACTGAAGGCAGTAAGTTTTCACGCCGATCAATTTCAGGACTCTGTAACTGCAGTAAAATATTTAATGTGCTTAGTGATGGTTGTTTGTGTACAGCTTCAGAAAGATACTGTAAAGCGTCTTCACTGCCATAAATTTCTTCGATTAAGCCGGTTAAAACTGGAACCAGATATATATCGTTGTATTTTTTATCCAGGCCGCGTAGAAAACTTAATGCTTTGGTCAGGTTTGATATATTGCGATAACACAAAATCAGTTTTTCAACGACCAGGGGTATTAACAATACATTCTGCACTTCAACCTGGCGCAAAAAGCGAATAGCCTTTTGATAACGACCGCGATTTATTGCCAGATCCGCCAGTAAAATAGAAGCTCGAACACAGTTTTTATCTGTGGTTAATGCCTGTGTTGCAAGTGCTTCTGCTTCTTTTAAGTCATTTTGTAACAGCACCTTCTGACTTAACTCACAATAATAGTGTGCAGTTGTTGCTGACAAGCCGGTATCATTACGGTTATGAAATCGTCTTGCTATATTAATCGCATTTTCCCACTCCTGCTCCTGCTGATAAATATCCATTAAACATTGTTGGGCTTCACGGGTAAACTCATCACTCTCAACCACTTCAATAAACAAAGCCTCTGCTCTATCCAGCCAACCAGCCTGTAGATAATCTTTGGCTAGCGAAAATAACACCATACTCTTATACTCAAGCGGTAATGATGGTCTGGCTAGAAGATTTTGGTGGAGCTTTATGGCTTTATCAATTTCGCCTTTGCGGCGAAATAAAGCACCGAGTGCCAGACTGGTCTCAATCGTTTCCCAGTCGGTTTCGACTAACTCTACAAAAATATCAAGTGCTTTATCCTGCTCATCATTAAGCAGATAATTAAGCCCCTGAAAGTAATCGTTAGAGAAATGCAGCTTTTTTTTCTGTCTCCTGCAACGTCGTCGCGCAAGAAAAAAACCCAATACAATACCCAGTATCGGTAACAAATAGATAGTCCATTGATTAATATTGCTTATATCCAAATATTCAGTCATTTAGTTTTTTTAGTTTTTAAAACCTCAGATAATCCCTGCAATGCGGCTTTTTTATGCATGAGTTTAATATATTTTTTCTTTTGATTAAGCAGCGCCATAAGATTAAAAATAAAACCGAGTAAAACTCCCACCAATAACACAATGAGAAGCACTACTGCCATCGGTAAACTAACCTGTACGACAAATAAATCAATAGAAACAAGCTGGGCATTTTTAAATGTAAATGCAGCAATTAGAATAACAAGAGGTATAGATACAAGCAGGCTTATAAATCGTATCATTTTTAAAACGGCTTTAGTAGAAACGTCACATTAAATTTATTATTACAATTTAAATGACAGAATTAATATAACAATCAGATTTTTATTTAGATAAATTAATGTATAACTTTTTTCAAGTTAACTATTTTTCAAGGTTTCGTTAACCCGTTCGCGAAGTTCTTTGCCGGGTTTAAAGTGAGGTACGTATTTACCGGGTAAGGATACAGCATCACCGGTTTTAGGGTTACGTCCCGCTCTTGGAGGCCTGAAGTGCAAACTAAAGCTACCAAAGCCACGAATCTCGATTCGATCACCGGTTGCCAGCGCTTCTGACATTTGTTCTAACAAACTTTTAACGGCTAACTCTACGTCTTTATAAGCCAGATGATTTTGCTTACGCGCCATCAGCTCAATTAGCTCAGATTTCATCATTGATCTTGTAACGACTTCGCCCGACATACAGTACACCCCATTTAAACAGATAAGGGCCATCCATGGCCCGTCTGTAATTTATTGTTAATATCTCGAAAGATTACCTAAAAGTAGCTCCATCCACCTGATTTATCAAGCTTTTTATTAGATAATTTACGATTTTAGCTAATATTAACTGTTTTTAGCATCCATTTGCTCTTTTAGCAAGTCGCCAAGTGTTGTTGATGCAGGTTCTGCGTCTGATGAGTACTCTTTGATTGCAGCTGCTTCTTCATCCGCATCCATCGCTTTAATAGACAGGGTGATAGTGCGAGTCTTACGATCCACACCCAGGAATTTAGCTTCAATCTCTTCACCAGCTTTAAGCACAGTGCGAGCATCTTCAACGCGATCACGTGAAAGCTCTGAAGCACGTAATGTACCTTCAACACCTTCGCCTAAATCAACAATAGCGGCTTTTGCATCAACTTCAGTGATAGTACCTTTAACTAACGCACCTTTGCCATTTGCAGCAACGAAGTTAGAGAACGGGTCCTGTTCCATTTGCTTAACACCTAATGAAATGCGCTCACGCTCAGGATCGATAGACAGCACAACCGCTTCCAGCTCATCGCCTTTCGCATAGTTCTGTACCAGATCTTCACCCGTAGAATCCCATGACAGGTCAGACAGGTGAACCAGGCCATCAATGCCGCCGTCGAGGCCAACGAAGATACCGAAGTCAGTGATAGATTTGATCTTGCCAGAAACCTTGTCACCCTTATTACGTGTAGCACCGAACTCATCCCATGGGTTAGCAATACATTGCTTCATGCCCAGAGAGATACGACGACGTTCTTCGTCGATGTCCAGAATCATCACTTCAGTCTCATCACCCAATGCTACAACCTTAGCAGGGTTAACGTTCTTGTTAGTCCAATCCATTTCTGATACGTGAACCAGACCTTCAACACCATCTTCAATCTCAACAAAACAACCGTAGTCAGTAATGTTGCTAACTTTACCCATCAGGCGTGAACCTTCAGGATAACGCTTGGCAATCGCTGCCCATGGATCTTCACCCAGCTGCTTAAGGCCAAGAGAAACACGGTTACGTTCTTTATCAAACTTAAGAACCATAACTTCGATTTCAGAACCCACTTCAACCACTTCTGACGGATGCTTAACGCGTTTCCATGCCATATCAGTGATATGCAGTAAACCGTCGATGCCGCCAAGGTCAAGGAATGCGCCGTAATCAGTCAGGTTCTTAACGATACCTTTAACAGACTTGCCTTCTTCCAGGCTACCCAGTAACTCTTCACGCTCTGCAGAGTACTCAGACTCAACCACTGCACGACGAGACACAACCACGTTGTTACGCTTCTGGTCTAATTTAATAACTTTAAACTCTAACTCTTTACCTTCTAAGTAAGATGTATCGCGAACCGGGCGAACGTCTACTAATGAACCCGGTAAGAATGCACGGATATCACCCAGCTCAACAGTGAAGCCACCTTTAACTTTGCCAGTGATAATACCGGTAATGATTTCTTCTGCATCATGTGCCGCTTCCAGAACAATCCATGCTTTCGCACGCTTCGCTTTGTCGCGGGATAAGCGGGTTTCACCCCAGCCATCTTCAACCGCTTCAAGTACAACTTCGACTTCGTCGCCAACTTTGACTTCGAGCTCGCCGTTGCTAAAAAATTGTGATTCAGGGATAACGCCTTCAGATTTAAGGCCCGCTGCTACGGTTACATAACCGTTTGAAATATCAACGATAGTACCGGTAACAATGGTACCCGCATTCATTTCGGTTTCTTGCAAGCTTTGTTCAAAGAGTTCTGCAAATGATTCAGACATAATTTTTCCAATATATAACTGCTGGCTGGTGGATTGCGGCCTTTATATTGCAGGCTGCGCAGCGAACAGGGTTAGAGTTAATAAACGCTTAGGCTCTATAAGTTTGTGAGAGTCTAAACACCGTTGAGTAAGATTCTTTTAAGCGCCCCTCTTAGAAAAAGAGGGGCTGAGGATATTTGAGATTTAAACTAAAATCTCCCTCAATCCCCCTTTTACTAAGGGGGAGGCTACAAGCGTTGCTTCGCTAAATCTAAAACCATCTGAGTTACCTCATCAATACCCATTTCTGTTGTATCAATTTGAACAGCATCCTCAGCCGGTTTTAGCGGCGACACAGCGCGATTTGCATCTTGCTCGTCCCGTAACTTTAAGTCGTTTACGAGGGCGGCGATATTAGCACTTATGCCCTTGTCTTTCAACTGCTTAAAGCGCCGTTCGGCGCGTTCTTCCGCGGATGCCGTCATAAAAATTTTAAGTGGTGCATCGGGAAAGATAGTTGTGCCCATATCACGGCCATCTGCTACCAGCCCAGGCGCTTCTGAGAAGCCGCGTTGGCGGGCTAATAATGCATCACGCACCGCTGGAATAGCGGCTACTTTTGAAGCACGCATACCGATTTCTTCTTTGCGAATGGCTTCGCTGACGTCTTTATCTCTTAAAAGAATTTGCAAGCCTGATTCTGTCGGTGTGAAAACAACGGGTAAATTCAGCGCTATTTCAGCAATTTTATCTTCGTCTGACAGATCGATATTGTCATCAAGAGAGGCTAAAGCGGTTAAGCGGTAAAGTGAGCCACTGTCTAAAATGTGAAAATTCAGTGCGCTGGCTACGTTCTGCGCGATCGTGCCTTTGCCTGCGCCGCTTGGGCCGTCGATAGTAATAATGGGATTCATTTTTTCTCTCAATTACTTTTGTAGGTACATCCATCGCGAGCTGAAACTCGCTCCTACAATTTG
>CAZHEA010000018.1:8767-24079 GCA_964531165.1 uncultured Thiotrichaceae bacterium | reverse complement strand
AACCAGGCTCCCGACACTGTCAAATCTGGATGGTATCAATCAGGGGACAGCGCGCAAAAGGCGGCGGTCTATCCCCGAGGGTTATACGTTTTAGCCGCGTCACTCGCTCGGCTACTTTGCCCGAATTTGCTACTTTGTCCGGGGTCAGACCCGATGCTTCACCGGCTCTGACCCCCGTTGTAATATCACCAAAAGCACTACAAAACCAGGCTCCCGACACTGTCAAATCTGGATGGTATCAATCAGGGGACAGCGCGCCAAAAGGCGGCGGTCTATCCCCGAGGGATATGCGTTTTAGCTTGCATTACTCTGAAATTGAAACCGCTATCCCAGCCCGATTTGCAATTCCAATAAAATCCGGAAACGACGTACTCACATTCTCACAGTCCTCGATAATTATGTCGGATTCGGCTCTAAGTGATGCCATCGTAAACGCCATTGCAATCCGGTGATCATCCCGGCTATGTACCTTGCCGCCTTTTATCGAACCACCATTAATAATCATGCCATCCGGCGTCGCTTCACAATCCACACCAATTGCCAGTAAACCATCTGCCATAACCTGAATTCGGTCAGACTCTTTTACACGCAGCTCTTCAGCACCTGTAATCACCGTTTGTCCTTGCGCACACGCCGCCGCGACAAATAACACAGGAAACTCATCAATCGCTAACGGCACTAACTCTTCAGGTACATTAATACCTTTTAGCTGTGTACTACGCACACGAATATCGGCAACCGGTTCGCCGCCCACCAAACGCTCATTGAGCAATTCAATATTAGCCCCCATGAGCTTTAAAATATCAATGATACCGGTACGGGTTGGATTCACACCAACATGTTGCAAGATTATATCGGCTTTTTCAGCAATACTCGCCCCCACTAGAAAGAACGCCGCTGATGAAATATCCGCGGGTACATCTATATTGCAAGCGCTTAAACGCCCGCCACCTTCGATGCACATCTGATTACCTGTGGTGACAACCGGGTAGCCGAATGCAGTTAACATCCTTTCCGTATGGTCACGGGTAATCGCCGGTTCAACCACACAGGTTTTACCTTCGGCGTACATACCCGCTAACAGCACACAGCTTTTTACCTGCGCACTTGCCATAGGTAATGCATAATCAATTCCTTTAATTTTTGAGCCACCATGAATCCGCAATGGTGGCTTGCCTCCCTCGTCCGTATCTACGACTGCACCCATTAATGCCAGCGGGTCGGTCACCCGTTTCATCGGGCGTTTCGATAATGAACGGTCGCCATTCAACACCACATCAAAAGCCTGCCCCGCCAGTAATCCTGACATTAAACGAATCGAGGTACCGGAATTACCGAGATCTATATCTGCCGCCGGTTTTTTTAAACCATCTATGCCCACGCCGTGAATTGTCACCTCACCTTTTTCGTTAGGCCCATCGATTTCAACCCCCATCGCGCGAAATGCACGTAGAGTGTTTAAGCTATCTTCACCCTGTAAAAAGCCCGTTACATGCGTAGTACCATCAGCAATAGAGCCAAACATAATCGACCGATGTGAGATGGATTTATCACCAGGCACACGAAATTTGCCATTAAGCTGGCCACCGGGTTTTACTAAATAATCAATTTGCGACATATATTGAGCTTCAAAAAAATGAGCAGTGAATTTTACATGAAGTTTAAATGAACGGATACAAGATTAAATACTAAGACTGACACTGTTGATAGATGATAACGTGTCAATTATAACACCGACCTATTCGTTTGAATGTTGACTATCGACCCCGAACTAATGGAATATCACTTTTGAAACTAAAAGTCCGGATCGAAGTTAGAATAAATCAATGATAATAGCCTGCAACATTCTCGCTATAGTTTATTTTAACATCGCCCAAAAAGCTAAACTTAAACAAGCAGGAACCGTATGTGGCAAAGTGTAATCTAAGTATATCGCTAGATAAAACAACCTATAAAGGCGGCGATACCCTGCACGGCATACTCCATGTCGATGTTGATGAAACCTGCCAATGCAACGGTCTGTTAATCAACACCAACTGGAAAACCACCGGTATGGGAGACTCAGACTCTAAAACCACCAAAGAACTCACTCTGTTTCAAGGTGAATGGCAACCCAACCAATACCACTATCCATTTGAATTTGTATTGCCACAGGCACCTTTGTCCTATGATGGACGTTACATCAATATCATCTGGCATTTACAGGCATCCGCCGATATTCCCTGGGCGATAAACCCGAGCTGTAAATATGGCTTTAACCTACAACCAGGAGATAACCCCAAACAACGAAAACAAGCAGCATTGCTGGAAAACAACAAACCAGAACATACACTGATTCAACTGAAAAAACTGCTGCCGGTATTGGCAGGCATTTTATTTTTTAGTGGCTTGATAATTATGCTGGCAGAACAGGAATATGTATTGGGTAGCATATTATGGGGAGCCAGCCTTATAGCCCTATATTTTTCTATGCAAACACGAATTGCTGAGTTCAAAACCGGCAAGGTAAAACACAGTCTTAGCGAATGGCTACTTAATCCCGGAGATACGCTACGCTGTAATGTTTCCTTTACCCCACGCAGTCGCGTCAATATCAACTCAATCACCGCGACGTTAATAGGTCGGGAATACTGTGAAAATGGCACAGGAAAACAAAAAGAAACCTACAAACACCGCTTTTATGAAAAGCAATTTACGCTGATGGAATCGCGACAAACCGAAGCAGATATGCATGTCAGCAGCAAAGTAAACATAGATATACCTGAAGGCATACCCAGCTCATATACACATATGTATAACCATGTGATTTGGGAAATTGAAATCAGAGTTGATGTCGATACCTGGCCGGACTGGGTTAAGCTTGAACCTATAACGATTATCGCTTGAACATTTTTTGAACGAAGCCCATAGAAACGAAAAGTGCAGTTTATTACTCACTATAATCACTTGAAATTTAAATTTAACTAAAGAAAACGTTATGACTAATCATAGAGTGTGAACCATTGGATAAGTACAGTAACCCACTCAGTGTAAAAACAGGCAACGTGTTACAAAAAATTTTCACCATTATTGATATGTTTTGTGGCCGTTTAGGAATCAGTGAAATCGGTTATCGCTAACAGGCTGAACCAGTAATGAGAAGACCGTTGACAGGGAGCCTATCTCTTAAATTTAAATATAAAAAAACCGAAAAAAGGCCACAATAAATGCGGCCTTTAAAATCAATCATTAAAGTAACAAAAATTTATAACTGATTCAAATACCTCTCTACTACTTTAGCTGGCAATGGAATGTAACCATCTTTTATCACAACGGCCTGCCCCTGCTGAGACAATACCATTTTCAAAAATTCTTTTTCTAATGGCGCCAATTCTTTATTAGGGTGCTTATTCACATAAACATATAAAAATCGAGACAGAGGATATTTACCTGAAACCGCATTAGCGGGTGTAGCGGCAATAAACTTACCACCGTCTTTTTTAGTTAAAGGCACTGCACGTACACCTGAAGTTTTATATCCAATACCTGAGTAACCAATTCCGTTCATCGAACTGCTTACAGACTGAACAACAGATGCAGAACCCGGCTGCTCATTTACATTATTTTTATAATCGCCCTTACACAAGGCTTTTTTCTTGAAGTAGCCGTAAGTTCCTGAAACCGAGTTACGACCGTACATTTGAATGTCACGATTTTTCCAGTTTCCTGTCATCCCCATGTTACCCCATTTTGTGAAACTTTTATCAGTGCCACATTTACGAGTTGATGAGAAAACCGCATCGACATCAGAAATAGACATACCCTTAATTGGGTTGTCTTTATTTACATACACGGCAAGTGCGTCAATTGCGACGGGAATAGCCGTTGGTTTATAACCATAGCGGTCTTCAAAAGCGGCAATTTCTTTTGATTTCATTTTACGACTCATCGGGCCGAAATTTGAAGTCGCTTCTGTTAATGCTGGTGGTGCAGTAGATGAACCTGCGGCCTGAATCTGAATATTCACATTAGGATATGAACGTTTAAATGACTCTGCCCACAAAGTCATTAAATTAGCGAGTGTATCAGAACCTACACTGGATAAATTACCCGAGATACCACTAACTGCTTTATATTCCGCTACAGCCTTATCAACCGACACTGCTGATGCAATACCCGTTGTTAATAAACCAACGCTAAAAGCTGCTACAGCAAATAAAGTTGTAAATTTTTTTTGTTTCATTACGAATAACTCCGAATTAAATAAGTGTGACTATTTTGTTTGACTAATATGAATACTAAATGACGGGATTGTTACAATTTTGTTAAAAACATACGATTTGAAGCGTTTAAACTGAGATTGCTAATATCAAGTCTATTTATACGGAAAATAACAACTGAAAACACTACCCACATCAGGTTGACTGCTAATTTGTAACTGTGCGCCATGGCGATCAAGAATCTGCTTAACTATAGCAAGCCCTAAACCTGTTCCACCTTTCTCTCGAGAGCGACCTTCATCTATACGATAAAAGCGCTCTGTTAATCTTGATATATGCTGAATCGCTATTCCGGCTCCGTTATCCTTTACATGGATATAGTTGCCGGTATCGTCAGATGATGTGGATAATATTATGGTGCCACCTTTTGGCGTGTAACGTATAGCATTAGTTAATAAGTTTGAAACAGCAGTACGAATTTCCTCATACCGACCATTTACCCGTATATCACTAATGTTTATATTTATTTCATGAGCAGATTGATCCAGTGCCAGAGACTCAGTATAAACCTCCTGCAACAAGTGTTTCATATCAATTTCTTCAGTTGATGTTATAGACGTTGACGTTTCAAGTTTTGCCAGCTCAATTAACTCCTTAATAATTTTTTCCATACGCAAGGTTTGTTGATGAATTTTTTCCACCGGGAAACGATTTTCTTCATCAATATTATTTTGTAATATTTCGATATAACCCGACATCACTGTAATAGGCGTGCGTAACTCGTGTGATGCATTTGAGATGAAATCTCTGCGCATTTCATCCAGTAGAATACGTTGAGTAATATCCCGCGCACTCAGTAAATATTGCCCCTGGCCATAGCGGGTAATATTGAGCAACAAATTTTTATGCTGATGCATAAACTCAAGCGGCGTATCAAATTCTTTAACTGATAAATACTTTATAAATTCCGGTTGCCGAATCAGGTTATCAATGCGCTGTCCAACGTCCAGCCCATTACGCAAGCCAAATAGTGTTTTAGATGCCGGATTAAACCACTCAATTTCATTATTTGCATTCAGTACAATAGTTGCATAGGGTAACGCTTTGGTAGTTTTCTGGAAGCGCTTAAGCATTTTAGATAATTTTTTACGAGATTTTTTCTGCCGTTTATGTTGATTATGTAACTTAAAAAAAGCCTCATCCCATACCCCTATAGCTTCAGGTGTATTTTTGGAGGGTTTATTCAGCCATTTAATTAAACGATTTAAATTATACAAATGCCAGACTATATAGCTGACTAAAGCAACAAACATCATCGGTAACGCGACACCCAGCATAGCGCCAAGTGTAAGCATAAATAAAACCCAGACAACTAAAAACATTATTTCACGTTGTAGAGCAGCTGAAAATTTATCAGAAAAACTCACATTCAGGCCTGACGTGAAAAGCGATAACCACTACCATGAACGGTTTGTAGCAAAACATCCATAGCAAAAGGTTTTAATTGCTTACGCAGACGACGAATATGTACATCTACCGTGCGTTCTTCTACATAAACCTGCTCACCCCAAACCTGATCTAATAGCTGAGCCCGTGAAAATACCCGATCAGTATGCCCCATAAAATAATGCAACAAACGAAACTCTGTAGGAGACAAGTTTAACTGTGAATCCTGTATTTTTACCCGATGACTAACCGGATCTAAAAACAGATCACCAATTTGAACAGGCTGTTCATCAGGCATTGAACGACGTAAAATCGCCTGTATTCTGGAGTTTAACTCGCGCACCGAAAAAGGTTTGGTCACATAATCATCTGCTCCCACATCCAGACCTAATATGCGGTCTTCTTCTTCGGCTTTTGCGGTAACCATTATCACCGGTAACTTCGAATGATACTTTCTAATACGATGAAGTAAATCAATGCCACTGTTATCCGGCAGCATCCAGTCGAGCAATACCAGGTCAATCGCTTTTGACTCAATCAACTCCCAGCCTTCTTTTACCGTATAAGCTGAATCAATCTCATAACCTTCCTGCTTTAAAGAGTAATCCAGCATTTCCTGAATACCCACATCATCTTCAACAATTAATAACTTTGCATGTTTCATTATGATTTACATCTTATTAAGAAAAAATTAATTTTGCACTAAACATATTAAGAAATTGTTAAAGATAAACTTTAAGACAAAATATCCTTTTCAACTTCATCTAAATCAAGGTGACGCACATCTTTTCCTTTAACAAGATAGATAACGTATTCGCCGATATTTTTTGCATGATCACCAATACGCTCTAAAGCACGTGCCGCCCAGATAACATCCAGTACTTCCGATATTTTTCGTGGGTCCTCCATCATAAATGTAACGAGTAAACGTATTAAATTCTGATATTCGGCATCCGCCTTCTCATCATCACGCACTACTTTTACTGCAGCATCAACATCCTGGCGGGCATAAGCATCGAGCACATCATGTACCATTTTGTGAACATGCTCTCCAAGATGACGAATACCGGTATAACGGCTATTAAAACCGACATCTTCTTCAGCGAGATGAAGTGCCATTTTGGCAATCTTTTCTGCCTCATCACCAATACGCTCTAGATCAGTGATGGTTTTAATAACAGCGATAACCATCCTCAAATCAGATGCAGCAGGTTGTCGACGAGCTAGTATTTGTGTACAAGCCTCATCAATGGTGACCTCTAATGCATTAACTTTATGATCGCGCAAAATGATTTCTTCAGCACCAATTGCATTTACACTTTGCAATGCTTCAATCGAACCAATAATTTGCTGTTCAACCAGACCGCCCATTTTCAAAACCATATTGCGCAGATCTTCCATCTCCTGGTCAAACTTGTGTGAGATATGATGACTAGTATTGTTTTCCATTTGTTAACCTCTAAAAATTAACCGTAACGACCGGTGATATAATCTTCAGTCTGTTTTTTAGTTGGATTGGTGAAAATGGTATTAGTATTACCAAATTCAACCATTTCTCCCATGTACATAAATGCAGTTTCATCTGAAACCCGTGCTGCCTGCTGCATATTATGCGTTACGATTAAAATCGTATACTTAGATTTTAACTCGTAAATTAGCTCTTCAATTTTCAAAGTTGAAATAGGGTCAAGCGCAGATGCAGGCTCATCCAGCAAAAGTATTTCAGGTTCAATCGCAATTGCTCTGGCAATAACCAGCCTTTGCTGCTGACCGCCGGACAAACCCAGCGCACTTTCATCCAGACGATCTTTCACCTCATCCCATAAAGCCGCACTTTTTAATGCCCACTCTACTTTTTCTTCAAGCAGCCTACGTTTTTTTAGCCCTTGTAAACGTAAACCGTAAGCTACGTTTTCAAAAATACTCATGGGAAAAGGATTAGGTTTTTGAAAAACCATACCAACACGTTGTCGCAATGACGTCACATCGATATCCGGCGCATATATATTCTGATTATCAAGAATAATTTCGCCTTCCACTCGTACGCTATCAACCAGATCATTCATGCGATTAAAACAACGCAGCAGTGTTGACTTACCACAGCCACTGGGGCCGATAAAGGCCGTGACTTTATTCTTTTTCAATTCAAAGCTAATATCTTTTAGCGCCTGAGTCTCACCATAAAAAAGCTTGAGGCTCCTCACGTCCATACAGACCTGTGAGTTATCATCGGCACTTACCGCGGACAATAAACTGCTATCAATTTTTGTTGCTATTGCTTCACTCATAATATTTCAACTTATATAAGTTTATTCTTTAAATATATTAATATTGATTACTTCATTTTACCGGACAGGCATTATGCACCTGAAGAAAATCAGTTAACCATCCAGTGCCCGGTATTTCTCACGCAATTTATTACGTAAGTTTATCGCCGTTAAGTTTAGCCCTACTATCACCACAACCAATAGAAAAGATGTGGCATAGACTAACGGTCTGGCTGCCTCAACATTTGGACTTTGAAAGCCCACATCATATATATGAAACCCTAAGTGCATAAACTTGCGATCTAAATGTAAAAATGGAAAATTCCCATCCAGAGGTAGACTCGGGGCTAACTTTACTACGCCGACTAACATCAACGGAGCGACCTCTCCTGCAGCTCGTGCAACAGCTAAAATCAAACCTGTCATTATCGCAGGACTAGCCATTGGTAATACAACACGCCATAAAGTTTCAGCTTTGGTTGCACCTAAACCCAGACTACCTTCACGTAAACTTGTTGGAATACGCGACAGGCCTTCTTCTGTTGCAACGATAACTACCGGTAGCGTCAATAGTGCCAGTGTTAATGACGACCACAACAAGCCAGGCGTACCAAACGTAGGTGACGGTTGCGCTTCAGGGAAAAACAAACTATCGATATTTCCACCGAGGAAATAAACAAAAAAACCTAATCCAAACACGCCATAAACAATAGATGGTACACCAGCAAGATTATTTACGGCGATACGAATAATGCGGATAATTATGCCCTGTTTGGCATATTCACGTAAATACACAGCGGCAATAACACCAAATGGCGTTACCAGAATTGCCATTAATATAACCATCAGTACAGTGCCAAAAATTGCGGGAAATATACCGCCTTCTGTATTTGCCTCTCGTGGATCTTCAGTTATAAAGCTCCACAGGGAGTGTATATAAAAATTTATTTTTTCGATTAAATTGAACTGATTTGGCTGCCAGGCTTTAACAATTTTTTCTAATGGAATCGTAATCTGCTTGCCATTCATTACTGTTGCACGAATAGAGTCACGATTAATCTCAGCATATAACAACTGTGTCTGCTTCAGTAACACATCATAGTCGCGTTTCAATGACTTACGTTGTGTATTAATAGACGCAAGTGCTACATCAGTTAACTCATTATCAATTTGTAATCGTCTTTCTTTAAGTCTTAATCTCTCCAGATCATAATTAATAGCACCAATCTGGCCCTGTTCAAGATCGAGTATTTGGTCGCGTATGTCACTGGTGCGTTGTAACCTTTGATTAAACTCAGCCCATAAATTTTGCTTAGTTGAAACACGTTTATCATTTTCATAAACCGCATTTAAATATCCGTAAAAATTTCCCCATTCAATTCTTTCAAGAACCATTACATTTTCTGGCTGACTAATACTTTTCAAATCAATATCATATAACCAGCGAAAATCACTTCCTAATAGATCCCGATTGCCGGTTTTAACCAGATAACGAGTTACATTTCCCTGTTTAACTTCTATGTTATGAACCGTTTCAGCCGGTACAGTTTCCTGTTCTACAATTTCAGCGATGATGGTTAAAGAGTTATTGGCATTTTGATATTCAAATGCATGTACGTTAGCCGGCCAAAAGTGACTCATGCCACGAACTAAAATCAAAAACAACAATCCAAATACCGCAACCAGCGCAATAGCAATTGCACCTGCATTTAACCATATCCACGGCGTTCCGCTGTTAAACCATTTTTTCATTATAAACCACTGTACTTTTTACGCAGACGTTGACGAATCACTTCTGCCAATGTGTTAAAAACAAAGGTAAACATAAACAGAATGAATGCCGCTAAAAATAATATTCGATAATGAGTACTAGCAACCTCTGCTTCTGGAACCTCTACTGCTATGTTTGCAGCCAGTGTGCGCATGCCCTGAAAAATACTCATATCCATTAATGGAGTATTGCCCGTTGCCATTAAGACAATCATGGTTTCACCAACCGCCCGGCCAAAGCCCATCATTACGGCTGAAAAGATCGCCGGGCTGGCAGCCGGCATAACCACTCTAAGCATGGTTTGCCAGCGACTCGCACCGAGTGCTAAAGAACCACGAATTAAGTGCTGAGGCACACTAAATATTGCATCTTCTGCAATCGAAAAAATTGTTGGGATAATAGCAAATCCCATAATTAACCCCACAACTAATGCATTGCGCTGATCGTAATTTATACCCCATTCATTTGTCATATAGGCACGCATATCGCCATTAAACAAAAGCGTTTCAATTGGTGCACTAAGACTCATTGATAACCAGATAAGCCCGAGTACAACCGGAATTAACAGAGCGGCTTCCCATCCTTCAAATATCGATTTATTAGGTAACTGCTCCCAGATCCAGGCACTGAAAATAAAACCAAACGGTAACACAAGTAACAAAGTGAACACTCCGGCAAGGTGAGTTTCAACATAAGGCGCCAGCCATAAACCCGCCAGAAACCCTAAGATAACCGTCGGCAATGCTTCCATTATTTCAATAGACGGTTTTACCGTTTGACGCATCTTTGGCGTCATAAACTGAGCCGTATACATAGCGCCTAAAATAGCAATCGGCACGGCAAATAGCATCGCATAAAAAGCCGCCTTTATCGTACCGAATGTCAATGGCATTAAACTAAATTTAGGCTCAAACTCATTGGTAGATGCTGACGATTGCCAGATATAATCGGCTTCATCGTAACCTTCGTACCAGATTTTCCCCCATAATACATCCCACGAAACTTCAGGGTATTCATTATGAACTTTATACAGATAAAGCGTTTGCGCATCATCTGCAACAATTAAATGTTGTGCTCTGGTTGACCAGGCCATTGAACTGATGTTTGCATGTATTGAATTTATAGACGCCAGTGTACGTTGCGACGTAGAATAATAGAGCGTGATATTTCCGTCTTTTGAAGCAACCGCAAACCCTTTACGCTGTTGTTCAGTTGCTATGTTGGTAATTGACTGACTAGAATCAGTAAAATTTCGAATAAATGTCAGTATCCTGCCATGTTCATTTCGTACTGACATCCATTGTTGTACCTCGCCATTTTGCAAACCTATCAATAGTGAGTTTCCACCCAGCAGTAACTTAAGCTGTGTAATAGGCTGTTTAAGTTTATAGTCAGTAAAGTTATTATCGAAACCATCTTCATTCAGACCATAATCTCGCAATAGTCCATTAGCCATTGCAACATAAACATGATCCAGACCAGGGGTTAATACAATCGAGCTAATATCGTTTTCATAACTTAACTCAGAGCGTGACTCAAGTTCTGTTGTTATTTCCTGAGTCAAAAAAGACTCTTCCTGTAAGTAGCGGGCAAATACCAGACGATTATCAGACGTAGTAGCAATCAGTCCTATAGCGTCTTCATTTATTTGTATTGCAATTCTGTTTAAAGGTTTTTTTGAATCATCCAGCTGTAATATATCTTCACCTAATGGATATTCAAGTGTCGGTGTCAGTGTACGAATATCATCCGGATAACTTAAGTCAAACCCATATTGCACCACTTTAATGCTGCCATTTTCCAGGCCTAGAATCACCCTGTTTAGACTTGATGAGATACTGGTAATTTTGCTATTAAGTGAAAGGTTAAGCGTTTTAACAACGTGACCATTAAGGCTATCAAAAAATATAACCCGACCGCTATCGGTAAAGCGAACCGCCATTGTGCCCTGCTCTTCCAGGCCCAGTAGCAGCGTTTTACCATCTCCGGTTGCCGCGTACTGTTCACTCTGTTTAATATCAGCCGACTCAAACATCGGAATGACAACCTGTAACAGATAAAAGAAGATGAGCAATATCGCAATAATTACGCTAATCCCGCCAATTCCGACGAAATAACGCGTCATACGGTCTTTAAAAGCTCGCTGATTGTACTTCTGCTGCAATATCTTATCTTTCATGGCGTCTAGATTACCCGCTTGTTATTACAGGAATATGACAGTATGTGACAATTTTGTTGCATCAACAAAATGACATTAATGCGAATGATTAACCTGTACTGGCTATACGTATATAGACGATGATATCCGCGATTGAGTATGCATAAAGCACGCTATATTTAACAGCAATGTAATAATCTGAACACCTTAGTGACACATATTCTCCATAGACTTTACGAACTTATTAAATTTGGAGTATATGTAGAATGAAAACCATAACTAAAACAGCTGGTGTTTTTTTAGCTGCCGCTATTATCCCAGGCATTAGTTTAGCAGGCATCACTTATAAAGATGGCGATAAATATTTAAAAATTGGCGGTCGTGTACAGATGCAGTACAAAATGACAGACCCTGATAATGGCGATACAACAGATGAGCTGTTTTTCCGTCGTCTACGCCCCTATATTGAAGGTAGCCTATATAAAAACTGGAAGGGAAAAATACAATGGGACATGGGAGGAGCAAATGGTGACAATGAAATTTCTATCAAAGATGCCTATATGCAATATAAAACATCATCAGGCACTAAGGTTACCGTTGGTAATAAGAAGTTCCCTTTCTCTCGCGAACAATTAACTTCATCTAAAAAGCAGCAGTTAGTCGAAAGATCTTTTGTCGGCAGTCACAACTACGGTACACCCGGTCGTAATCTGGGTGTTCACATTACCGGTAATGCTTCAAATAAAATGCTTAGCTGGGGAGCATCCGTTGCCCAGGCCAATATTGATCCGGATGCCAATAAACTGGATTTTGACACTCCGGTAAACAGTAACAGTGACTTCAATGAAGGATTCATTTTTGGTGGTCGAGTTGAAATGAGCTTCGGTAATAAAGTTAAGTTCAGCCAGGGTGACTTCAGTGAAAAGACTGGAACCAGCATTGGTTTAGGCGCCTATTCCTGGAGTAATGATAGCGACAACAATACTGCCGGTAGCAAACCTGACGTAGATGCAGTAACCGGACTGGAATTATCAGGGGCTTTTCGTGGCAACGGAATATCAATTGATGCTCAAATCAATAGTTTTGAAGCGGATACCGTTGATTCTACTTTCACCGGTGGTATATATAAAAATGGTACGACTACTTTAACCAATGCGGCCGTTGAGGCAGGTTATATGCTTTCTCCTAAAACATTTGAATTAGTACTAGGCTACCAGACTCAGGATTCAGACAACTATGGCGACGCATGGAACAGAACATCTTTAGGTGCTAACTGGTTTATAGAAAAACATAAAATTAAAGTTCAGATGACCTACCGGATTGGTGAAAATTTGAATGGCGTAACAAATAAAGATGAGAACGAACTCTATATTCAAACACAATACGTGTTTTAAATTTAGAGCAACCTGCATGTCATAGCGGGGCCCTGTTTGTGTTTATTAACTTAAATACCAGACAGGGCATTTTTGTTTTAGACAAAATCATCACGGGCTTTTTTAGCATCGCTAAATACATCCATGAGCTTATCACCGTCAGAATTTTCAATAGCCGTTTTTAAACAATCCATATTTTCCTGATAATGATGCATCATCGCAAGAATCGCTTCAGAATTATTCAAACAAATATCACGCCACATAACCGGATCACTGGAAGCAATCCGGGTAAAATCTCTAAATCCACCTGCCGCATATTTAAAAATTTCTTCTACATCATCAACATTATTTAAACAGTTTACTAATGAGAATGCCAACACATGTGGAAGATGACTGGTACCGGCAAGCACAAGATCATGATGTCTGGCCCCCATTTCATCAACCATAGCACCTGTGTTTTTCCACATACTGTGTACAGCCTTTATATCCGCAACACTATTATTTTCGAGCGGGGTCAGGATTACACGTCGATTTTGATACAGAGAATCAAACGCTGCAGCAGCACCGGATTTTTCTGTGCCTGCAATTGGATGTCCGGGAATAAACTGATTAATTTTAGTTCCGAGTTCACGTTGTGCTATTTCTATAACCGTATGCTTAGCACTTGCTCCATCAGTAACAATGGCACGTGGTTTGAGGTGAGGCTGTATTTTATTAAAAACTTCTGCCATAGCACCTATGGGCACTGAAATAAATATTAAATCAGCTTGTGAAATGGCTTTACTATAATCCGTTTCATAATGATCAATAATACCAAGCTGCTGGGCCTTCTGTAAGTTCTCTATTCCCCGACCCAGCCCGGTAACCGTTTTAACACAGTCTGCTTTTTTAAGCGCCATTGATAACGAACCACCAATTAAACCAACGCCAATTACACATAGATGATTAATCATTACAGATAACCTTTATAAAACTTTTTGTAACGCTTTAAGTACACGTTCATTTTGTTGTTGATTACCTACCGTTATTCTTAAAAAATTCGGCATATTATAACTAGCAACAGGTCGGACAATAACACCTTCTCTAAGTAAAGACTCATACACTGGCATCGCATCTTTATTAACATTTACAGCAATAAAATTAGCAATACTGGGAATAAAGTTTAATCGCATTTTTGTAAATTCAGTTGCATATTGCTGCAATCCAAGTGCGTTTAGCTGTGCGCTGTTTGTAACATGGCTCTGATCATCGATGGCAGCTAATGCCGCCGCCTGTGCTGGCATATTAGTATTAAAAGGCTGTCTCACCCGATTTAAAATATCTGCAATATCAGGATGCGAAATCGAATAACCTATACGTAAGCCCGCCAAACCATATATCTTAGAAAAGGTACGGGTAATAACTAAGTTTTTATATTGTTGTAATAATAACTGCGTATCAGGCTTATACTCATCAGGCATATACTCAAAATATGCTTCATCAAGTACGATAATGACATCATCAGCAACCTGTTTCAAAAACACATTAAGCTCATCTTTTTCAAACCAGGTACCGGTAGGATTATTTGGATTAGCGATAAATACTACTCGCGTTGAATCACAGATTTGAGCGGCAATCGCTTTAAGGTCGTGGCCATACGGCATAGCACTATTATCAGCTGAACAGGCTCTGGCAATTCGCGCTTCTGCTCCCGCAGCCTGCACCACTAACGGATACACTGCAAAAGAATATTCAGAATAGACTGCCGAACTGGATACATCCAGAAAGGCCCGGCCAATTAATTCTAGTATATCATTCGAACCATTACCTAATGTAATACAGCTCTGGTTAACATTATGCCTGTCGGCCAAAACCGAACTCAGTTTATGACCGGCACCATCAGGATAATAATTCACATCACCCATTACCGCCTGTGCGGCAGCAACCGCTTTACAACTTGGACCGAGTGGGTTTTCATTAGATGCGAGTTTAATTGCATTACTGATACCAAGTTCACGCTCTAACTCTTCTACCGGTTTTCCCGGTTGATATGGGTTTATTTTTTGAACACCGGGTACCGCATTATGTAAAAATTTATTCATAGATTTAATTAACGTTT
>CAZHEA010000018.1:0-8667 GCA_964531165.1 uncultured Thiotrichaceae bacterium | reverse complement strand
ACGTTTTATACGTAAATAAGATTTAAAGACAGATATAGTAAAAGCTTTCAATAACGACATTGCATTCGAATTAACAAAAAACTGATTTACAGGTTTAGTAAAAACTAAAGCACACTTAAAGCATGCCATACAACATTAATATATTATTTAAGGACTGCTTTAGGGTATGAGCCTAAAATTCTAACCATAGCAGAATCATGTTCTATTTCAGCCAACGCTTCAGATAATGGAGCATCTTCTTTATGGCCTTCTATATCAATAAAAAACACATATTCCCACACACCTTTACGAGACGGTCTGGATTCAATTTTACTCATGCCAATATTACGTTCAGCAAGTGGTTTAAGCAGATGGTGTAAGGCGCCAGCTTTATTAGTTGCTGTCACTAACAACGACGTTCGATCATTACCACTGGGTGGCACTTCATCTTTTCCGATCACAATAAAACGTGTTGTATTATTTGGCTCGTCTTCAATTTCTGCACATAATATCGGCACTTCATATAAATCAGCCGCCATAGAACCGGCTATCGCAGCAGCGCCTTTTTCATTCTTACTCATTCGAACGGCTTCCGCATTACTGCGAACTGCATATTGCTCTGCATCGGCTAAATTAGCATCTAGCCAGCGACGACATTGAGCCAATGATTGCTGGTGCGAATAAACCTTAGTGATAGTTTTTAAATCCGTTTCAGAGGTAATTAAATTATGCTGAATACGTAAATCTACTTCACCGCATATTTGTAAAGAGGAATTAATAAGTAAATCAAGAGTATGAGAAATCACACCCTCAGTAGAATTTTCAATTGGTGCTACGCCAAAGTGTGATTCTGATGTTTCCACGGCACGAAAAATTTCTTCTATGTTATCCACCGGGCACTGATCAATTGAAGCGCCAAAATGCTTACTCGATGCAGCGTGATTATAAGTCCCTGCCGGACCAAGAAAAGCTACCTTAATCGGCTTTTCTAATGCTAAACAGGCAGACATAATTTCACGAAATAAATGCGCCATTGCATCTTCACCCAACGGTCCCTGATTACGTTTTTTAATTTCAGTTAGCACTTGAGCTTCACGTTCAGGGCGATAAAAATGTTCAGTTTCACCTGCTTTAATTTTTATTTCAGCAACTTCCTGTGCACATTCTGCGCGCTGATTAATAAGCACTTGAATTTGCTTATCAATCGCATCAATTCTGTTTCTTATATCGAGTAATTTATTTTGTTCGTTCATGCATCTTTTGCCAGTTTTATATCACAGCGGCGTAGAGACGCTGAGTTGTATCAGAAACACTCTGATTAAATTTATCAGCCCGAATCAGAGCATCCTTAGGTGATTACATTAACCTCGTGCTTCGCATTTAATGCTATATCAATCTCACAGACAGGACACCATCTATTGCTGAAATTTTATCCATCGTGTCGGCATCTGGCTTGCTGGCAATATCAATCAATGTATAAGCCAGTTGATTTCGAGATTCATTCGCCATACGTAATATATTGACACCAGACTCACCTAACTGATGAGAAATTTTTGCCAGCATATCAGGGCTATTAGAATTCGAAATTGCCAGACGATTATCACCTTCTCTTGCCAGTTTGATATTCGGAAAGTTAACCGAGTTTCTTATATTGCCGTTATCGAGAAAATCTTTTAACTGATCAGCAATCATCACTGCACAGTTATCTTCTGCTTCACCAGTAGATGCCCCAAGATGAGGCAAGGTAAACACACCTTGGTGGCCTTTGACCTCATTAGATGGAAAGTCATTGACATAGGCGTGAATCTTTCCTGCTTTAATAGCCGCTAAAACCGCACTGTCATTAACAATACCTTCACGTGCGAAATTAAGAATGACTGAGCCATCTTTCATCGTCGCTAAGCTTTCAGTATTAAGTAAATTTTTTGTAGCATCAATTAGTGGCACATGAAATGTCACAAAGTCTGACTGCTTAAACAACTCTTCAGCACTGTCCATTTTTTTGACATTAGATGATAATTGCCAGGCCGACTGAACGGTTATTGCCGGATCAAAACCAATGACATTCATACCCAGAATATCGGCGGCATTGGCAACCTGCGCACCAATTGCACCTAGACCAACAACACCCAAGGTTTTACCCGGTAACTCAAAGCCTGCAAACTTCTTCTTGCCCGCCTCTACCGCTTTAGTCACTTCCTCATCAGAGCCACTAAGTTCAGTAGTATAATTCCAGGCAGGGATCAAATTACGGCAGGCCATTAACATTCCTGCAATCACCAGTTCTTTTACCGCATTGGCATTAGCACCCGGTGCATTAAACACTACAACGCCACGCTCAGACATTTTATCAACGGGTATATTATTAACACCGGCCCCAGCACGTCCAATAGCCTTTACCGAATTAGCAACAGGTACATCGTGCATTTTAAATGAACGCAACATAATGGCATCCGGCTCAGTTATATCTTCACCCACCTGATAACCGGCATCCGTCAGTTTATTTAACCCGAGTGGCGAAATTGCATTGTATGTTTTTATATTAAACATTTTCATTCCTGTTATTTGTCATTACATTCGATCTTGCTATGACACATTTGAACTGCTTTAAACTTCCCCTGGTCCAGCTTTTTATAAAAAGGGGCACTTTTAACTAAGCATTATTTTTTTCGAAGTCTTTCATATATTCAATCAACGCATCAACACCTGACTCTGGCATTGAATTATAAATACTGGCACGCATACCACCAACAGAACGGTGACCTTTTAATGTAGTAAGTCCGACTTTCCCTGCACCTTCGAGGAAAGCAGCATCAAGTGCTGAATCACCTAAAATAAAGGGCACATTCATTAATGAGCGACAGTTAACATCAACCGGATTAGAGTAAAAACCGGATTCATCAATAGCAGAATATAATTTTCCGGCTTTACGACGGTTAGTTTCTTCTAATGTTTTTATGCCACCATTACGTTTAATTCTGTCAAACACTAATCCCGCAATATACCAGCTATATGTTGCCGGGGTATTGTACATAGAATCATTATCAGCCATTATTTTATAATCGAGCATCGCCGGCATGCCATCAACGGGTTTACCGATTAAGTCATCACGTACGATAACAATAGTTAAACCTGCACAGCCAATATTTTTTTGTGCGCCTGCATAAATAACACCAAACTTGCTGACATCAATTTCTTTCGACATAATATTTGATGACATATCTGCAACTAATGGCACATCAGTTTCGGGCAGAAAAGGAAACTCTACTCCGACTATAGTTTCATTAGGTGTGTAATGTAAAAAAGCAGCATCTTTACTTAAATTCCACTCCGATTGTTCGGGAACCGTAGTGAATTTTGAATCTTCAGATGAAGCGGCAACATTAATATCACCGTAACGTTTTGCTTCAGCAATGGCTTTCTTCGACCACTGACCGGTTAAAATATAATCAGCCTTACGCTTACTGCCCATTAAGTTTATTGGTACCGCAGCAAATTGAGTACTCGCACCACCCTGCATAAATAAAACTTTATAGTTTTCAGGAATGTTCATAATTTCTCGCAGGTCAGCTTCCGCCTTTGCTGCAATAGACATATAGGCTTTACCACGATGTGACATTTCCATTACTGACATGCCAGTGCCCTGCCAGTCAAGCATTTCAGCCTGCGCCTGTTTTAAAACATCTTCGGGAATACACGCGGGACCTGCACTAAAATTATAAACACGACTCATTTTATTTCTGCACCTTCAGCATTTGTTAATTACACTATATACACGGATTAATACAGGTACGAATTCACTCACACAACAATACATATGCGATTGATATTCGAACCTGGAATTTAAAACTATTCAGCGGGTTCATCAGCAGGTTCTTCTGAACCTACCTCTTCGGGCAGCATCTCAATACGCTCCAACTCAACCAGTTTTTCATTCACTGATAAACGAATTAAGCGTACACCTTGAGTGTTTCGACCCATTACACGAACTTCTTCAACACTGGTTCGTATTAACGTACCACCGTCAGAAATCATCATAAACTCGTCTGATTCGGAAACCTGCACCGCACCGACAACTGCGCCATTACGCTCAGAAGTTTGAATTGAAATAACACCCTGACCACCACGTCCTTTACAGGCATATTCGGTTGTTGCGGTACGTTTGCCATAACCCAGTTCGGTAGCGGTCAAAATTGCAGCTTCTTCATCAACCACAATTAAGCTAATTAGTTTTTCACCTTCTTTCATTCTAATGCCACGTACACCGGCAGCGGTTCTGCCCATCGCCCGCACATTGGATTCATTAAAACGAATCGCTTTGCCTGAGCTGGCCATTAACATTATATCTTTAGTACCATCGGTTAACGCAACATCAACCAGCAAATTATCTTCGCGTAAATCTAACGCGATAATGCCGCCAGCACGTTGATTGGAAAATGCGGTTAATGGTGTTTTCTTAACTGTACCGGAGCTAGTCGCCATAAAGATAAAGTGATCTTCATCATATTCACGAATCGGCAATACCGCATTAATGCGTTCGCCCTCTTCCAGTGGTAATAGATTGACCAGAGGTTTGCCACGTGAACCACGGCTCGCCTGTGGCAATTGATACACTTTTATCCAGTAAACTTTTCCACGGCTGGAGAAACATAATAATGTATCGTGGGTATTGGCTATAAATAGTTTATCGATGAAATCTTCAGTTTTCATCTTAGTAGCAGACTTGCCTTTACCACCGCGTTTCTGTGCGCTGTATTCAGAAAGTATTTGCGACTTGGCATAACCCTCATGAGAGAAGGTAACCAGCACATCTTCTTCGGTGATTAAATCTTCCAGACTTAAATCCAGCTGACTCTCCATAATTTCAGAACGCCGCTCATCACCAAAGTCTTCTTTAATTTGCAGTAGCTCTTCACGGATGACTTCAAGTAGACGATCCGGGCTGGCCAGTATCTCTATCAATGCTTTAATAATATCCAGTATTTCACTGAATTCATTGATAATTTTATCTTGTTCAAGACCGGTTAAACGGTGTAATCTTAATTCTAATATGGCTTGTGCCTGAGCTTCAGATAAATAGTACTCGCCATCACGCATACCGAACTCATCCTTTAAAAACTCTGGGCGTGATGCTTCTGCGCCAGATCGGCTCAACATATCTGACACCATGCCGAGTGTCCATGAGCGGGAAATTAATCCGGCTTTAGCTTCAGCTGAGTTTTTTGAGGCTTTAATTAACTCGATAATTTCATCAATATTGGCCAGCGCAATCGCCAGCCCTTCCAGCACATGCGCACGATCACGAGCTTTACGCAATTCAAATAAGGTACGCCGGGTCACCACTTCGCGGCGGTGACGCACAAAGGCCTCTATAATCTGCTTAAGATTTAGTAATTTTGGCTGACCATCAACCAGTGCCACCATGTTTATTCCAAACACGGTTTGCATTGATGTTTGCTTAAACAAATTATTTAAAATAACTTCGGCAACATCTCCACGGCGCACTTCAACAACAATGCGAATTTCAGCCGTGGATTCATCACGAATTTCAGTAATACCTTCTATTTTTTTATCTTTAACCAGCTCCGCAATGCGTTCAATTAAACGCGCTTTATTTACCTGATAAGGTAACTCATGGACGATAATGCGCTGTTTACCATTGTCTGCGGTTTCAATCGATGTACGCGAACGCATAAACATACGACCACGGCCGGTACGATAAGCCTCACGTATGCCCTTGGTTCCGTTAATAAACGCAGCTGTGGGTAAATCCGGGGCTGGAATAAAGTCCATCAACCCTTCAATATCAATTTCTGGATTATTAATTAACGCAATACAGGCATCAATAACTTCATTGATATTATGTGGCGGAATATTGGTTGCCATGCCAACAGCAATACCTGCAGAACCGTTAACCAGTAATGTGGGAATACGGGTAGGCATAACCGTAGGCTCACTTTCAGAACCATCATAGTTATCTGCAAAATCGACAGTTTCCTTGTCAAGATCGGCTAAGATCTGATGAGCAATTTTGTCCATGCGTACTTCGGTGTAACGCATCGCCGCGGGTGAATCACCGTCGACAGAACCAAAGTTACCCTGGCCATCCACCAGCATATAACGCATGGAAAATGGCTGGGCCATACGAACAATGGTGTCATACACTGCGGTATCGCCGTGGGGATGGTACTTACCAATTACATCACCGACCACACGAGCCGATTTCTTATAGGGTTTGTTCCAGTCATTTCCCAGTACACTCATGGCATAAAGCACACGACGGTGAACCGGCTTCAATCCATCCCGAACATCCGGGAGTGCCCTACCAACAATTACGCTCATTGCATAATCAAGATAGGACTGGCGCATTTCATCTTCTAAATTAACGGGGACGATTTCTTTGGCAAATTCAGCCATATATTGCTTCTTTTCCGTAGTTTAAAGGGTGATTTAAGAACCCCTGTTGTATAACGAGAGATATGCCGTAAATGACAGCATCATAAAGCCAGAAATTCTACCATAAATCAGTGACTAACGGTAATTTGATGTTGGTGAATTTATACCCTTATAAAACCATGGAATGACAACGATTGAAGAACAAAAAGAATAACCAGATGAGCGCCTAAAAACACCAAATCACGCGAATAAAAGCAAAAGCCTGATTAGTTAAGTAGTGTGATTTAATACTGAGATGTATAAAATAAGCAGCGACTATAGGCGCTAATTTAGATTTGCCTCAAGCCTGTTCGCTAGAAGCGGCCATAGAAACATCAGAGCCAGCCAGAAAACCATGATTCTGTCGCAAACAATATTTCAGCCACTTACTCAAAAACCGGTTCAGCTGCCATTTTTGTTTGAGCGCATCCGCCGGCAAATGATCGAGCACCAACCGACCATGATGCAACTTTCCCGACATCACTTCTGCCAGCCCTGCATCGTGATATATACGAATCTTTAAATTAGGCTCTAAACGGGATTTACCCTTATCAGTAAAACAATAGCTCAAGCGCAACGTTGTGGTGAATTTACTGCATTCTAAAATTTGCAGATGTAAATTCAAATGGCCCGGCGAAGTGGAGATAGCCGATTTCTTAATAGATTGAACGTCAGGAATCAGTTTACGTAATTTAATATAATTATCTTCATACATATCCATCAAACTCACAAAATCTACTGACACTACATCTTCACAACCATAAGCACTGGTTTTTTGTTTGTATTGATTAATAAGTTGTTGCTTTAACTGTTGAGACATAAATGAAAGTTTACACGATGTTTAAGTTTCAGTCATCGTTCACTAAAATTGATTGAACAGATTGAATACCTTCAACTTTTAAACGCACTCGCAGTTGCCTGAATTTTTCAGCGTCGATATTGTCGTTAAAGATAACTACCACTAAAGTTTTTTTATTTTCAAGTTTAAATTTAAGTGTTGTGAAAAATACAGTAACCACGCTCCCCTGTTTAAGCCTGGCCTTGTGTTGAATGCTATTTTGTGTAATTAACCAGCTGCCATCCGGTTGCCACTGCAAACACCGGCTAATATTGTTTTTCAATGCTTGCGAAACCAGCAACAGCAGGAATAACAACAATGTAACTTGAAAAATAAAATCAATATCAAGTATTAAAATAGAAAGCACAGCTAACAGTACACAGCCAATAGCAATGTAGAAATATTTTTTTGAAGCGCTAACTTCAAACAGAAGCTGACTGGCGTATTGTCTGGACAAGATCGGAAACGTGATTATCTGACGATTGCATGTGACCTAAAAACAAATCAAATAAAAGCTGATCTGGATAGTCCAGCAGTTGATTTAATGTTTGTTTTTGATCAATGGATAAATCTAAATACTTTTTTTCAATAAAACCATTCAGCAAGATATCCAGCTCTAGCATACCTCGACGACAGCGCCAACGAAGCTTAGAGTCGACCTGCTCCGGCATAGTTTCGACCGCCTGGTTACATTGCATCATTATATTCATTTCTCACATTGATTTTTTAACCATCATTTTTTTAATATCACCGATGGCTTTAGTCGGATTTAAACCTTTTGGGCAAACCTGAACACAATTCATAATTGTGTGGCAACGAAATAATTTAAACGGGTCATCCAGTGCCTGCAGTCGTTCTTCAGTTGCCTGATCTCTTGAATCGCCAATAAAACGTGCAGCCTGTAGTAGTGCCGCCGGCCCTAAAAATTTATCTGGGTTCCACCAGAACGATGGGCACGATGTAGTACAACAGCCGCATAATATACATTCATATAAACCATCAAGTTTATCACGTTGTTCAGGGGACTGTTTTAATTCAACTTCCGGTAACGGGTCTTTAACATCCAGAAACGGCTTTACTTCCCGGTACTGTTTATAAAACTGATCCATATCGACAATTAAATCTCGAATCACCGGCAGACGTGGCATCGGACGCAACTCGACCGGCTCTTTTAAACTGGTAATAGGAGTAATGCAGGCCAGACCATTAGAGCCATTTATATTCATGCCATCGGAACCACAAACCCCTTCTCTGCATGAGCGGCGAAAACCTAAAGATGGATCCTGCTCTTTTAATAGCAGCAGAGCATCAAGTAACATCATCTCCGATGTAACATTATCGAGCTGATAATCCTGCATGTAAGGCTTGCTATCTGTTTCTGGATTGTATCTGTAGATGCTAAATCGCATATTATC
>CAZHEA010000017.1:47359-48706 GCA_964531165.1 uncultured Thiotrichaceae bacterium | reverse complement strand
CTAAAAGTGTTTAAAATAATCAGGCCGATTAGCTCCTCATTATTCCAGTGCTGGCAACCTTACAAGGACACCCATTACAACAAATATATAAAACCCAAAAATCACCCGCATTATCTTCTATATTGATTATTTTAAAGATAGAGTTTTAAAGTTTTAGTTAAACAATACAGCAGTAGACAATAACACCCGATTTTCAGGCGCCGTATTTTTCAGCTGAATAGCTGAAGTCACACAATGAATTTTATTCAGTTAAATTTTTACGGAAAAAATGGGGCACAACTTTGCTTGAATATATTGCGCTTATAGCCTAGTTTTTTGCAGGCGGTTTTAAGGTGACTGACTGAGCCTACCAGACCTTTTAGTTTACTTTCAAAATGCGCTGTTACGTGTAGCCACTGATCTGCTTCTATGTTTAATCGTTGGAGTGCGGCAGGTAACTGCGTTTTAATTGAGCCGCGTTTGTCACTGCGCTGTTGCTTACCTGTCCATTTAACTAATTCGATATAGTCGGTTAGTTTTATGGGGATACCTTCGGGCATGTCTTTTCGTGGGTTGCCGACGAAGGGATACAGGGCGTTGGGTTGTTGCTGTTTGTGGTTGGGGTGCGGGCTTTTTGTTGCGGCATTTATTCTTTGTTTGATGCTGGTATGGTCTGAGGTTTGCGATGTTTTGGCGAGTTTTGCACGAATCGGGTTTAAGTCGACATAGGCCATGCAGGCTACGAGGGCAGTTTCGTCTAAGAGGGCCTGTGATTTGTATCGCCCTTCCCAGAAGCGTCCTGTGCAGTTATCTTCTTTATTCGCCTGTCGGGCAATGTCTTCATTGAGGATGCGCATAAACCAGCTGATGTCCATGAGGCGAGCTCGCCAAATTTTAACTTGTTGTTTTAGTGTTGCTCGCTCTGATTCACCAAGGGGTGTGTTTTGCTGATGGCGTTGAGACAGGGCATTACCTTTAAAAAGCTGATGCCAGCGCTGTATGACTTCATCATGGCTCCAACGACTGGCCTGTGCTTTATTGATGTGTAGCACCAGGTGGTAGTGATTAGACATTATGGCGTAGGCGCAGATGTTGATGGCAAACACCGGGGCTAATTCAAGCAGCTTATCTTCTAACCATTGACGCCGATGCTCGTAACTCTCTCCGGTTGATATATCGATGCCACATAAATATGCTTTGCGAACGACACGGGATATGCAGTGATAATAGGGGGTGGCTTCGAGTGACATCTGTGCATAGCGAGGTTTTGGCATACTCTGTTCCCTGAGGTTATGTTTAATCTTGCGAATGCAATCAAGCTACGCCTGTGGGTGTATACTTGTCAAATTGTGGTGGGTGTCTTGATAG
>CAZHEA010000017.1:0-47259 GCA_964531165.1 uncultured Thiotrichaceae bacterium | reverse complement strand
ATCAAGCTACGCCTGTGGGTGTATACTTGTCAAATTGTGGTGGGTGTCTTGATAGGTGTTGATAGGTGTTGATAGGTGCTGTAAAAATTGACTGCATAAAGCATTAATTTATTAAATCATTACGCTATAAGGACTTAAACCTGAATGTCAATATCATGGGCGATAGAACGTGCAAGAGAACTTACAGAACGCCGCAAGCAGCAGAATAGATGCGAACGATGTGAACTATTTTATTTTAAAACGCAGATCAATTGCCCACACTGTTCAGAGTTACCAAATTATAAAGTTAAGTTACTTATTAAGCGAAGAAAAAAAGAAAGAACAAATATAGGAAAGTATATGTTTATTGGGATGTTTGTTATTCTAATAGTGCTATATCTAATAAACACATAATAAATATTCATTATTGCACAGAAAATACGCCGTTGCCTAACTCAAAAAGTGAAGTGTTTATATACTACTTCGCTATAATAGCACGACAAAAGTTGCTTAACTTTTAAGCCGGCAGTATTCAGCATTAACGCAAGCCCGGGCAAAGACAAATTGATTCTAATATTAGTCCCTGACCCACATTTATGGCCCGCATTTATGCAAAAGCAGCTTGTTACTTAACCCAACAACGTAAATTTTAGTATGCATAAATCGAAAAAACCAATAGGCTTCTGGTCTGCAGTTTCAATGGGAATAGGCGCTATGGTCGGCGCAGGTATCTTTGCACTGCTCGGCGAAGCAAGTGCCATCTCTGGAAGCGCCGTTTACATTTCATTCATTATCGGTGGCATTATTGCCTTATTCAGTGGCTATTCTTTAGGCAAGCTGGGCGCTCGTTACCCCTCCTCCGGCGGCATAATAGAATACCTGTCACAGGCTTACGGTACTGGTTTTTTTACTGGCACCATGGGAATCATGCTGTACTTTTCTGCCATTGTTTCTTTAAGTTTGATAGCTAAAGCATTTGGTAACTATGCGGTTACATTTTTACCTGTTAATGAAGCATCGTCTTTATGGCATCATTTATTTTCAAGTGGAATTATCATTCTGTTTGTTCTGATTAATTTAAAAGGAGCAAAAGATGTTGCCGTCTGGGAAAGAGTAACAGTTGGAATCAAGTTTGCAGTTTTAACAGTGCTATCTATTGTCGGCATTATCTATCTGGATCCTTCTCTATTGTCTCCGCGCTATTACCCGTCCAGTAAAGATATATTTTTCAGCCTGGCGATTACTTTTTTTGCTTTTGAGGGGTTTCGGGTTATTACTAATACGGCAGAAGACATGCCTGACCCGGCTAAAACACTTCCAAGAGCAATGATGACTGCAATTTTATTAGTTATGGTTCTATATGTTGGTATTGCATTTGCTGTTTTTGGTAATTTACCCGTTGATAAAATAATCGCAGCTAAGGACTTTGCATTAGCAGAAGCCGCATTACCCATATTTGGTCAGGTCGGTTTTACTGTTGTAGCCATTACCGCATTAATTGCTACCGCATCTGCTATTAATGCTAATTTGTATGCTGTCACAAATGTAACTTATCAGTTAGCAAAGGATGGAGAGCTACCCTCCGTATTTGGAAAACCTATTGCTCATAGTAGAGAGGGATTAATTATTAGTGGTATTTTAATTATTATTTTATCTTTATTATTTGATTTGTCTGAAATAGCCGCTATTGGATCAATATCAATTTTATTCGTTCATACTGTGACTCACGCAGGACATTTAAAGATTGTTTCCAAAACGGGTGCATCACGGGTTTTAGTTTTTATAGCTGGTTTTTTAAGTTTTAGTGCGATGGTACTTGCACTTATTTATGTAACCAGAGAATCAGGTCATATTGTAAGCGTTCTTGCTGGTTTTATCTTTATCGCGGCAATGACAGAATTCTTGCTTCGAAAAATCACAAAAAGACAGATTAAACCCCGAGTAATATAATATTGAATATTAAGAAAATAAAAGGTGTGCCTGAAAAAGGCATGCCAGAGATCAATTGTTTCTAAGATTGGAAACAATTAGTCCAACCTAAAAAATAAATATATCGTAGGCGTGTTTAGATCGTTATCTTTAGATTTTCGTCTTAATATCTGCGCAGATTAAAACATTGAAAAGCCGCTGGATTCCCGTCACAAGCATTCGCGAATGACGCAATTGAGGCATAGTTTATAACCACTCCCGATCAGCTGAAATTAACTCCAGCTCAACATACTCCAACACGACATTTTCTATCAAGCTGTATTGTTTGTCTAAATAAGACTTATCGTTACTTAACAAACACAGGCCAATGACAGATGTTTGCCAGTTATCCAGATTATCTATTTCGGCAACGGATGCATTGAAGCGATGACTCAATCTGTCTTTTAAACTTTTTATCTGTTTGCGTTTTTCTTTCAGCGAGTGGGCGTTGGGAATGTGAAGATTAAGTTTTATTAATAGGATGTGCATGACTGATTATTATATTAATACTACTACATGTTAACTATAAGAAGTCATTGGCGAGTCTTTCTATCGCCAATGACTTTGATGGTTATAAATTAAATATTTCCAGCCCCAGATCTTTGACAGTGCCTTCATTTGCCGGACCGGTTACAACTGCAACACTGGCATTTTCGGGCTTCAAATATTTTTCACCAACACGCTTTAAATCATCAACGGTAACTTTTAACACTCGTTCACGATACAGCTGGCGCTGTTCTGGTGTGCGCCCGTATAGCTCATTATGATAAGCCTGCTTGGCTTCCCCTGCTGGTGAGCCGGGTTTATCCATACCACCAATAATGCCCAGTATAGCCTCTTCTACCTGCAGCTCAGTGTGATTTTCATTTAACAGCCATTCAATTGATTTATCAAAATCATTGAGAGTTTCAGCTAAACGCGGGTCACGGTAAGAGAAAAAACGGAAGCAGGCATTTGCCGGCTCGTGGCTTGCTCCGCCACCATAAGCTCCGCCCTGCTCACGAATCACCCGATGTAAAAAGCCATTACGTAAAAAGCCGCCAAGCACGGATAGTGCCGCAGCATCTTCATGACTTACGCTAACCGTTGGATAGGATTTTGCACTAAAGTTAACCTGCGTACTGGTTAGCCATGCCTGTTTAACCTGCTGTTTAACCGGCGCTAAACTAAACTGTGTGTTTGTCTGATTACCTTTACCCGACCAGTAGGTTTGAATATCTTTTTCAATATCAGCCTGTGATTCTTTTTCTGCAATCGATAAATATTTACGCGGCGCATTAATTACCTGCTGATGAATCGCGTTAAATTTTTCTGCCAGTGCTTTTAATGCACTCGGATCGTTTAATGAATCATCAAGCTTTTTCAATCGCTGTATACCCTGTAACCCGGATATACGATGACTTAAATTTGCCGCCGGACTCATGCCACTACTCGCTGCCGTCATCGCTAAACTATGCCCCTGACCGGTAACACTTTGCTCGCGCCGCGCACGTTTTTGTGCAACCAGTTCTCGAATTCGTTCAAGTTCATCAAAACGCGTTTTTTCCAGCATCTCCGACATTAACTCATTTAACTGCTGATGGTTTCTCGCCAGGGCTTTACCTGAAAAAACAAAATGTGCTTTAACTTCCTGCTCATTGTCCACCGATCCGCGCACAGTTGTATAGGCGCTGACACCACCACTAACCGCATCCTGCCAGGCCTGTGACTGTAAATAATCTTTTTCACCACAGCCAAGCTCAGTTAAGCAGTAGGTATAAACCGGTAATAAATTAATTAGTTCTTCATCCAGCTCTGGCATATCAACAATCAGCTGTTGATAAATTAAACCGTTGGTACCCTGCTCGAAAAATGCCAGCTGCATTTCATTCTGTGTTGTTGATGTACCACAGGGAATTTGTAATTTTGCCGGTACATCTTCTAAACCGACTTTTGGAAGAATACTAATATCATCTTCTTCATTCTGTCTTTTTTCTAGCGCTGCCGCTAATTCAACAATATTTTGTTTTTGTTGCTCAGACAGTCCGGCTTTAATTTCTGCCAGCTTATCGGCTTCAGCTTTTTCTTTGGCCTTGCTTAAATTTGTATCCGGTGTCATCACCAGACGAATACGGTGCTTATTTTCTAATAAGTTCTTCTTCACCAGATTTTTAATAAACTCCGGATCTTTAATATCATCACGCAGCTGCTCTAACACCGGTTCAATGTTCATTACCGCCATCGGATCACCACGATGAATTGCCGCCGACAGGCCGCCTAGAATTAATTGCATACCATAAGGGTAACCATCACCGCCAATTTCACGCTGGCCTAATTCCAGCTGATGTAACACGGCTTCAACCTGTGATTGATCTACGCCATTTTCAGCTACATTTTCCAGTATATCTAATATCAACTTTTCAATTGCATCCGCATGCTCTGCTTCTGTTGCTTCCAGCCCGCACATAAAACTCATTTCACGATTAGAGTCTTCGAGGCCGCATAATGGCGAAGGTGACGCACCTAAATCAGTGGTTTCTAATGCCTGCAGTAGCGGCGAAGCAGAATTATCCAATAATACGCTGGACATTAAATGTGCCTGCAACATATCCTCTAACGAAGTACTGCGCCCCAGTAACCAGCTAATAACAACATGGGTTTTGGCTTTGGTGTCTTCTTCATCGAAAGCGTATCTGCTTTCAAAATTCTTAGGCTCGCTGTAACGTTTCTCATCATCAACTTTAATTTCTACGCCGAGTTTTTCAAAACGACTTAGGGCCTTTGTCTCAAATACCTGGTGATGTTCAAACGCGGGAATATCACCGAAGGTCATAAATACTGAATTCGACGGGTGATAGTGTACTTTGTAAAAATCTTTTAACTGCTGATAACTCAGATCAGGAATATTTTCCGGCTCACCTCCTGAATTGTAATGATAGGTAGTAGTGGGAAATAAATGCTCAGTTACGGTTTGCCACAAGGTACTCACCGGAGAGCTCATCGCGCCTTTCATTTCATTGAATACAACGCCTTTGTAAACCAGCGGCGTGGAGGGATCATCAGCGGTTTCAAACTCAAAGCGATGACCTTCCTGAGCAAAATCCAGTTCATGTAAGCGTGAAAAAAATACAGCGTCCAGATATACATCCATCAGATTGTCGAAATCTTTGCGGTTCTGGCTGGCAAACGGGTAAGCCGTCCAGTCACTGCTAGTAAATGCATTCATAAAAGTGTTGAGGGATCGACGAATCATCATAAAGAACGGGTCACGTACCGGAAACCGTTCGCTGCCACATAAGGCGGTATGCTCAAGCATATGCGCCACACCTGTGGAGTCAGTGGGAATGGTGCGTAGCGCAACCAGAAAAACATTCTCGTTATTTTCAGCAGCCAGATGGTAGTGTACGGCGCCGGTTTTTATATGTTCGTACTCTTCAATGGTGATATTGAGTGAATCAATTCGCTCTGAGCGTTTCCACTGGAATGCGGGGTGAACCTGAGCGGGCTTCAAATCAACAGACGACATATAAACTTCCACAATAATTTATCAGGCCCAGATTGTAGCTTGTTAACCCGTTTAATAAAACGGCTTTATTCTGAGGGATGGATAAATAGCCCTGATAAAACTAGAGATAAATTCAACATAACTTGAAACTATGGGAGAATGGACATATATAATAAGTATGCATTTACGGATAACTCAGAAACACTGTCATCACCCAATACATCTCTCAAAAATGACAAAACAGGATAGTTAAGCCGTTTTATACTGCGACTATCACTATAATAAAAATATTATAAAGACATTCATAATGACTAAATCTCTTACCGCCGATCAGCTACGTCCCCTCTGTACTGCTGAAACCCTGCCATTTAACAGCACTGCAGAACTTGAAGACCTACCTGACATACTCGGACAAAACCGGGCTTTTAAGGCCATTGATTTCGGTATCAATGTTAAACACAGGGGCTTTAACCTGTTTGTGATGGGCTCATCAGGCCTTGGTAAACACGGCCTGATTCGTAAATATCTAAACCGCGTAGCTGCGGATAAACCCTCACCATCCGACTGGTGCTATGTTCACAATTTTGATCAGGATTACAAGCCGAGGGCGCTGAAATTGCCTGCCGGTCAGGGTCGAACATTCAAAAAAGACATGAAAAACCTGATAGAAGATCTGGGTAAAGCCATTAATGCGGCCTTTGAAACCAGTGAATATCAGGAACAAATTCAAATTATTGAAAAATCGTTTCAGAAAAAGCAGGCCACTCTGCTTGATAAGCATGCCGAACAGGCTCGAGCGCAGGATATAAATCTAAGCAACACACCATCCGGGTTTATGCTTACACCAATCGTTGACGGGCGTGATATCACTGAAGACGAATATGATCAGTTAGCCGAAGATGTAAAAGATGAGATAGAAGATAAAATTTCCAGTTTTCAGGATGATCTGGAGTATCTCGCACCGGAGCTTTCCCGACAACGTCGCGAACATAATATTAAAATTAAAAAGCTCAATCGCAAAGTGGCTCTATTTGCCAGTAGTAATTTAATTAAAGATACAAAGCGAAAGTTTAAAGCTCTGCCGGAAGTCGTGAGTTATTTAAAAGCACTGCAGGAAGATGTATTGCATCATCTGGAAGAATTTACCGAGTCAGAAGACGAGGTTACTTCAGACAATGAGCCATCACAACAAAGCAATAAAGGCGAATCACTGCAGCGCTATCAGGTGAACCTGATTGTCGAATGCGGTAAGCAAAAAGGTGCGCCGGTAGTCTACCTCGACAACCCGACCTACCAGAATCTGGTCGGTCGGATTGAATATGAAAACCGTTCCAGTAATCCGGGAAATAATTTCACCCTGATTAAGCCCGGTGCACTATTAGAAGCTAACGGTGGATATCTGGTACTGGATGCTCACAAAATTTTAAGTACCCCGCATGCATGGGATGCTTTGAAGCGCAATATGTATGCAAAGAAAGCAAAAATTGAAAACCTCGAACAAGCGGTTGGCGGAGATAATTCAGTCACCCTCGAGCCTGAGCCGATCCCTTTACAGGTTAAAGTCATTCTACTAGGTGATCGCAGCACTTATTATTTATTACATGAGATAGATCCGGACTTTCCCGAATTATTTAAAGTCGAAGCCGACTTCGAAGAAGAAATTTTTCGTGATGATGACTCAACATTAAAATACGCGCGTTTAATTGCCTCCCGCGCCCGCAAGTTTGAATTAAAAGATATGAATGCGGCGGCAGTTGCCCGGGTAATTGAATTTAGCTCTCGACTGGCAAATGACTCAGAAAGATTATCCACCCGCCTGCGAACCATTGATGATTTATTAATCGAGTCACACTATCAAGCTGCACAATCAAATAGCGAATTAATCAGCGACATTAATATCCAGCAGGCTATCGACGCACAAATTGAGCGAACCTGCCGTATACAAGGGTTAATTCAAAGCGACATTCAGCGTGGCACGTTAATGATTCGCACTGATGGCGAAGTGATTGGTGAAATTAACGGCTTGTCAGTTTTTGAAATTGGTAAGTTTGGTTTCGGCCAGCCTTCACGAATTTCCGCTTCAGTACATCTGGGCGATGGAAAAATTATAAACATCGAACGCGAAGTAGATTTAAGCGGCTCGATACATGATAAGGGTGTATTAATTTTATCTGCTTTGCTGGCCAGCCGTTACACCAGGGACACGCCATTGTCGTTCTCTGCCAGCATTACCTTTGAGCAATCCTACGGCCTTATTGATGGTGATAGTGCATCGGTCGCCGAATTGTGTGTACTCATTTCGGCTCTCACCGATCTGCCTATTAAACAGGGCCTGGCAATTACCGGCTCACTTAATCAACAGGGATACGTACAGGCCATTGGCGGCGTCAATGAAAAGCTTGAGGGATTTTTTGATATCTGCCAGCAACGCGGTTTAACCGGTGAACAGGGCTGCATTATTCCTGCAGTCAATGTAAAAAACTTATCTTTACGCAAGGATGTAGTAGATGCTGTTGAGCAGGGTCTATTTCATATATACCCTGTTCAACACTATCAAAAGGCACTCGAGCTGTTACTCGGGCTACCTACAGGTGAAAAGCTTGCGGATGGCAGCTATGAAAAAAACAGTATTAATGAACAGGTCGTCAAACGTTTATGTGAGTATGCCAGGCACCGTAAAGAAGCTCAGATTATTTTATAACTATCACAGTCGAAGCATAGCGAATTAAAGCTATTGATTTAGAGTAAAAGAGTGACATACGAGTCTGAAAAATGAATACAAAAAATTTACTTAAATCATACAAATGGCTTTATTCCTGTATTTTCATTGTGCTTTTTTCAGGCTCATTCAGCGCATACGCCAGTATTACTGCCGTCGTTATAAAAACAAATTTTAAACCAGGAAACTGGCAACCACTGCCTGAAGATAAAATAAAATCTGCGGCGGTTGATACTGCTTTAAGTGAAATATCCAGCACTAAACGTTTCGCATTTTTTACCTCACCACCAGTGGATATAAAAACCGGAACACTTATTATCAGTATAAAATTAATTGAAGCAGCCGAAACAGCCACTGTTAGCATTCAACTAAATCAGGTTAATGGAGCCTCACTTTCAAGCACCCATTCAGAGTCATTAAAAAACAAAAACTATGATGGTATTTACAGACAATTCCAGAAAGCCGGTATGCTAGCGGGCAAAAAAATAGTTAAAATAATACAATCACAACCGATATCAACCAGACCTCCGAAGTTGCCTGTAGAGGATCAAAAACGCATCCTCTATTTAGAAAACCAGATCAATAACATTAACCATAAAATAATTAATAAACCATCTAACAATAATTTACGCAATGAAGCTAAGCTTGAGTTTATTCTGGACGAACTAAAATCGATTAAAAACAGTTATGCCGATTTAGCAAAAAAAGAAGATATCCGCAAACAGGGCATTAAAATAGACCAGGTGCTAGATGAAGTCGGGAAAATAAATAAACGCATCGATGACAAACCTTCAACTCAAATCAATGTCAATCAAAGTTACATACTGGAAAACGCCCTTAGCGGACAAAACTCTATACCGAACACCGCACCTGGTGGCGATAATGATGCACTTGCCAAACAACTTTATAACGACGCACAGGAGCTAAAACGCAGTGAAAAATATTCAGCTGCAGAGATTAAGTTACAGCAAGCGATAAAACTAAATATATCTTCAGACTTACGAAGCCTGATATATGATGAATTAATTTACTCACTACCAATGTACGAAGCACAGGCTATTGCAATAAAACTGGGCAGAAATTTTCAACAATATAATAAGTCAGGAAAAGACAAAAGCATGTTAAACAGGGTTTCCTACTTATATAAAACAGCTCTAAAAAACAACCAGAATAACTTTCAACGAACCCGACAAATACAAGGCATGCTAGATCAGCATTATAGTACTCGGCAGGCGATGAGTGCCGTAATTTCAGTTCAACAAAAGATGAATATTAAAACCATTCACTATTCTTTATATCAGCAATTAGCCATGCGTGGCGAATACCCTGATATAAAAGATTTAAAATCCGTCATTAAACAAGCTGGATTTCACTACAAAATACTTTCATATCGGGTTTTAAAAGATACATATACAGCGAAATTCCAAACACCTGCGGGCGAAGTTATTAAGTTTAGCTCGAATGAATCTGGCCATGTTAGCTTTGATTAAATTTTCAATATTCTCAATCTAAAAGACTACTTAACTATTCCGGCTATTTTTTGTGTAGCTCTGCGAAAAAATGCTCGCACATCATGCCCCACCGCCAGCGTCGCCGGAATCGTAAATAGCGTCACCACCGTTGCAAACACCAAACCCGAAGAGAGCGCCAAAGCCATTGGTGAAACAAAGTGATCTAAACCGCCCCAACCATAAGCTGTAGGCAATAAACCAACAACAGTAGTTGCAGCAGTTAAAACAACCGCTCGAAAACGCCTTCTTCCTGCCAATAAAATAGCCTCTATAATTTCCATGCCCTGTTCTCTGGCACGTTGTATAAATACCAGTAGCACCAGTGAACTATTCACCACGACGCCGGTTAGCGCAACCATGCCCATGGTTGAGAAAAATGAAAGCGGCATCGGCTTCCAGAACATATCGTGTAAATAGAAACTTAAAATAACACCAATCGCGCCAAACGGAATAGCCATCATCACTAACAATGGATACACCATATTATTAAACTGAATAGCCAGAATAAAAAAGATTGCAATCAGCGCAAAAACAAATGCGATTAATAAACTCACAAACGATTCCTGATTTTTTTCCTGCTCGCCGCCATAATTCACGCTGACTCTATCCTCAACACCTTTTTGCCAGAGCGCTTCATTGTCTTTCACTATTTTATTTAATTTCAGACTGGACAGAATACTGCTATCAATATCAGCCACCACATTAACTATTCGAATGCCATCTTTATGGCGTATTGTCGTATAGCCTTTATGCTCTTCGAGTTTAGCGATTTTATTTAACGGAATTAAACCACCCCGGTTATTCGGAATCAGTACATTTTCAATCTGCTCTAACTCACCGGCACCTTTTGATGGAAAACGAATTGTGACATCAATTTCTTCTGTACCTTTTCGAATAGTGGAAACCACTAAACCGTCCGCAGCCGCCCGTATATGTCGCGACACAATTTGTAAATCAATGCCGGCATACGCCGCCAGTTTTCGGTTTAACACAACATGTAATTCCGCATCTCCGGGTTTCAGACCACTGTCTATTGTTGTTACACCTTCAATAGTTGTCAGGTAATCCATTAACTGGCGCGCCGCCTGTTCGCTGGATTTTGTATCAAAGCCATTAATTTCAGCTTCCAGTGCACGCCCCAGTGGTGGCCCGTTAGAAATTAAGGTTGAAGAAATTTCCAGTTGTGGATATTTTTCTTTCAATATTTTTGTCACTTTATTCATGTCATCTATAGCATCATGCTCCGGACGACTAACCGACGGCGAATAGATCGCCCGTATCTGTCCGTAACGACTGCCACGCTGAGTCAGCGGATCACCTTCATCCATTGAAATATCACCCGCCTGCGATACTGTAGATTCCAGATACTCCGGATTAGTATTATCACGAATATCCTGATCCACATGACGCAGATGCTCGCGCATCTGTTTTAATGAAGTTCCCGGGTGCGCAGTCACCCGCACCAGATACTCTTCAACGCCCACCGGGGGAAACAACTGAAACTGCAGACTTTGCTTTGCCAGCACAACTGAACCGGCTAGAATTAAAAATGAAAGTGTAACCGTGATCCATCTGAAACGAATGGCCTTTTCCAGCAACCAGCCGTAAATATTTTCCATCGTTAATAACCAGGCGCGCTCTTTTGGGTGTTTGTTCTGATTAGTTACATGCGCCACATGACTGGGCAACATAAAAAACGATTCCATCCACGATAAAATTAACAGCGTAATAACCACAATCGGAATGGCAATAACAAATTTCCCAATAATTCCCGACATAAACATCATCGGTAAAAATGCCGCAATGGTTGTCAAAATAGTCGTGGTTACCGGGCCAATTAATTCAACCGCCCCTTTGACTGCCGCCTCTACCGGCGTCAATCCTTTTTCCATATGGTAGGTAATATTTTCACCAATAATAATGGCATCATCAACCAGCATACCCAGCACCATAATAAAGCCCATCATCGAAATTAAATTCAGCGTCATTCCAAATGCATAAATAACGGCAATGCCGGACATAAAAATGATTGGTAAACCCCAGGTTGTTGTCATCGCAACCGAAAAACGTAAAAACAATATCAGCGAAATGAAAACTAAAAATATTCCCACTAAACCGTTATTGGTTAACACGCCTAACCGCATGCGTGCAAAGCGTGAAAAATCCTGAAATGATTTTACGTTAATATTTTCACCATAACGTTCAGGAATACTTTCCAGGTATGGCTTTACTAAATCAATCGTATCGATAATATCCGCATTGGATTTTTTTAATATCAGCATTGATACAGCGGGCTTGCCCTGCACATCATGTAAGGTTCGGGGCTTTTCCAGTGCTTCTTTTATAATTGCCACATCGCCGAGTAAAATGGCATTGCCTCGGGCATTCGCGCGTATTACAATTTTTTTAGCATCTTCTATGCTGGTAAACTCACCCACTATGCGAACAGATTTTTGACCGTCCGGCGTTTCAATTTCCCCGCCGGGGGTATTAATATTCCAGCCACGTAAAACCTGTGCAATCTGATCCACCGAGATTCTTGTTTTACGCAATTTATCCGGATCAACTTCCACACTGTATTCGGCTTTTCTATCACTCAGTAGCAATACTTTTGCTACACCTTTAATTGCCAGCAGGTCTTCTTTAATTTCATCGCCCAGTCTTTTTAGCTGCAACTCAGATCGGTCATCGGAAACCGCCACACGTAAAATAGGAAATACGGCCCCGTCAACTTCAGTCACAAACGGATCATTGGGTAAATCACTGGGTAAGGTTGCGCGATCAACTGCCAATGAAATATCCGACGTTAAACGATCACGATTATTGGCATGGGGATCAACCTCCATGGATATTCGCCCGGAACCGGGAAAGGCCATGGAAATCATTTTATCTATGCCATTAATCGAACGAAGCTCCTGTTCGATAGGCGTAATAATTAACTGCTCAACTTCCGCCGGAGACGCACCGGGATAGACCACATCTATTTGAATAATATCCAGATTAACATTAGGGAAGGCTTCTACCTGCATATAAAGCACAGCGGTTACACCACCGATAGCCAGTAAAAATACTGAAACCAGATTGACTACTAAACTTCGGGTGACCAGATAACGAATAATCGCTTCCATTATTTTTCTCCCTTTGCTGTCATTTTCGACGCGGTATTTTGTCCAGCCGAAGCATCATCAAAGCTATATTCTTCAAATGAAAATTCTGGTAAATAAATATCCTTCCAAATTCTTCCCTGTATTAAATCCAGTTGATACTCTCGCCGAATTAACTCAATCGCCTGTAAATCCGCCGATAATTCCGCCGTTGCCAGCTGTGATTCAAAATCAATAATCCGATCAGTTTCAATTCGCCCGTCTTTATAACGTTCAACCGCTTCATCGAGTTTTTTCTGTTCGGCGCTCACACTTTCTATAAATGCCGCCAACGCCAGATCGCTGGATTTTATTTCCGCCAGTAAACTGGCGATAGAATATTGAAGATCTTCCAGAACCTGTTTTTTATCCTGCAGTGCAAGTCCACGATCATAATGCGCCTGACGTAACTCCGCATCAAAGCCACTTTTATCCAGGCCACGGCTAAACTCAATGCTTACACCACCCACAATTTCAGATTCATTCAAATTGCCACTGGATGATTCACCCTGATTAAAATCATTACCGACAAATAACACTAAATCCAGATTATCTTTACGCTTGTCGCGACTACTTCGAATCTGGCTATCTGCCAGTTGTATTCTGGCATCAATGCGTTTTAAATCGGGGCTATGTTGTTGTGATAATAAATAAACATTCTGAAACTGTTTTGGTTTTACTGCATTTACCTGCATCTGCGGTGTTAGCTGTTCATCCCATTTTCGTCCCATTAAACGGTTTAATGAAATTAACTGTTTATGCCAGGCGACCTGTAAACTTTTTTTATCTGCGCGGTTTATACTTAAGCGCGCATCCACCTGCAACACATCTTTTTCTTCTGATAAACCCAGCTTGTATTCATTTTTAATATAAACCCTTAACCTTTCTGTACGCACAATAGTTTTTTCAATACTGTTAATACGCGCAAGTGTCGTCGCCGCGCCAAGATATAAATCAATAACCTGTGAAGCCAATTGATCATACAAACTTAGCTTATCACTCAGTGCCAGTTTTTCACTCACCTCAGCAGCCTGTAAACCTTCTTCATACAACGGATTGCCGGAACCTTTTTCAAAACGATGTCGGTAATTTACATCTACCCGGGTACGGGTTAACGGATTGGGTATCGTCGGCCCAAATGTCACCGCTGAATCTTCACGTGCAATATTGGCATTAAAACCTAAAACACCACCGTTATCTAAACTTCGGTTCAAACTACCCGCAACGTTATAGCGATCGACCGGTGTACCAAAAAAAGCACTGGTGTCACGGTTATAACCCGCATTGGCATTTAATAACCACGATAACTGACTTTCAACTTTTATACTCTCTTCACGAGCTCGCTGAACCTGTAGCGCCGCCGACTTAATCGACGGATAATGATCAACCACTTTCTGTAGTACCTGCCCTAAATTCAGATTTAAATTTGATTCCTGTGCAGACAGACTTGCATGCCAGACAAAAAGTAATATCAGAATAAATGGATTAAATTTCATCACGCGTTTTTTCCTGTGAGGATTTTTTGATTTTTAACTTCAACGTCATTATGTGAACGATTTGTTTTGAGTAAGCTGTTTAGAATAAATTCAGTGTGTAACTGTACGTAATTTTGCGTACCCGTATCATCATCGTAAGGTTTTAGCGAGTGCATCCATATAGTTGCCTGCACTAAGGGTGCAATTACCAGGCGGGCAACGGTTTCAGCTTCATACAGTTCAAATTCACCGCTAATCATACCGCGACTAATAACTTTACTGAATAAATCCCGGGAACGCGTAACAACCGTTTTCGTAAAATATTCAGCCAGTTCGGGAAAATTTCCCGATTCGGATACCATTATTTTGGGTATTGCAGACAATGGTGTGCAGGCAATCCCCATCCACCATGCATTAATCATATTTTTTAACAACTCGGCTTGCGAGCCTTCGAAGCTATCAACCAGCTCCGCTACCTGGTCAATTTGAGGGGTAATCCGCTGTTGCACGACATCCCGAAAGATTGTTTCTTTACTGTCAAAATATAGATATAAAGTGCCTTTAGAGATACCTGCTGCTTTCGCAACATCTATCATGCGCGTGGAACTAAAGCCTTTTTCGGTAAACAAAGTGAGTGCCGCATCAAGTATTTCCTCTGGACGCGCCTCTTTACGACGCTTCCAACGACAATTGTTATTGACGAGTTTTTCACAAAACATAAACACAACACCATTATATAACTGACCGGTCAGTTATATAATAATCTTAAATGACCCAATGTCCAGTTAATTATAACACTTGAAAATTCAACGACTGAATAGGAAGCCGTAATACTGACATTTAAGATAGGGCTTTGAGCTGAGTACCGTTACTTTTACGAAACGTTAGCGGGGATCACGGGATTCCGACTAAAGCATTACAAAATGAAACAGTTAGCTAAAAACAAGCCTTGCAAAACCACTACAGTATCACTACAGTATCACTATTATGAAAATTGAACTTGTGACAACACTGAAACGGCAGGCCACCAAAATTCTTGCAGAGCTGCACGCATCTAAAGAGCCTGTTCTTATAACAGAGCATGGCAAGCCTTCTGCCTACTTAGTCGATGTTAATGACTACGAACTAACCCAGAACCGTATGCAAATATTAGAAGGCATTGCACGCGGTGAAATGGCTATATTAGAAAATCGCACATTTACACAAACAGAAGCAAAAGAACAAATGAGCAAATGGCTCAAATAATCTGGACTGAACCCGCATTACAAGATTTAAATGAAATTGCTGAATATATTGCTCTTGATAAAACGAGTGCAGCTAATAACCTGGTACAAAAAGTTTTTTCTACTATTGAACAACTTGAACAGTTCCCTAAGTCCGGCCGCATACCACCTGAAATTGACAATTCACGCTATCGAGAAATAGTCGTAAATCCATGCCGTATATTTTATAGAATTGAAAAAGAAAAAATTTATATACTTTATGTAATGAGAAGCGAAAGAAAACTCAGAAATTATTTATTAGATGATCGTGTGAATAAAAACAGCTAAAACAGTCTGTTCTCCAGCTTAAAGCAACAACCTGAACTACACACACAGCCACTTACCTTAACGATATGCTGCAACAGTGTATTCTGATTGAACCCTTACTACTACTCAAAAATAAGCCCCGCCACTTTAGTATGCTTCTAGCCAGAATCCAGTGCCACTTTATCAATATCGGTTAAGAAAACGTCTTAATTCCCAAAGAAAGCATAATAAATTGTATATTTAATTACCGGTATCGCCGGTAATATACTCTGCGGGTATTTTATTATATGTATAAACTGTCCCGCCATTTTTAGCCACAAAGTCCTGTGCGCCTTTTTCACTTCCAAAGGGTACCGTTTCCGGTGCATCCATACCCCCCACCTTATTACTGCCTAATACATACCAGGCTTTTTTCGCATCTACCCAGTTGTCCTCACCTGGATTATCCCAGTTTGCACCAGTCATGTCGTTTACGTATATTGCCGCAATATTTTTAGGCTCTTCCGGTGACAGGGTGAAAGCGATGGTATCGCGTACCGAAGTAAACCACAGCACCTTATTATCGGTAAGAATAATCTGACCTTTCGGGCCCTTGTGATACACAACGGTCATTAAGCAGTAATAACCATTGGCTTCACGGGTTAATGTTTGTGCATCCGGCATCGCTACCGGTACATTTTTTTCACAGGCCGATAATGACGATAATAATAAAATAAAAAATAAGACTAAAAACTTGTACATAACGCTCTCATAATTAACAAAAAACTTAACTCACTAAATGCATGCAAGTTAATAATGCAGGTGCAAATTTATTCGCACCTGCAACGGGGCAACTTATTCGAATAAATTCGAACCTACACACTAAAAAAACGGTTAAAGCTCACGCTTCTGAAAAATAAATAAAGTCAGCGCTAATGGCACGATCACCCATAAAAACATCACGCCGGTCAATAGCGAGCTACTCATACCAGCTTCACTGGCGATACCGGCAATACCCGCTGCATCGCTAACACCATCAAATAAACTTAAATTTAATATCCGGTAACTATCAGTCGGACTAATTAACATCAGAGTTGCAAATAGTTGCTGGCCGATTTTCTGACCCTCATCCAGCAATAGTGCGCCAAATAAAACCAGATCATATAACACCACAAACACCAGCCATAAGCCAATAGCACTGCCCGCCGCGGTTGCCCTTTCTTTAACCAGTACACTTAATAGATAACCCAGTGCAATAAACACCGCGCCTAATAACAAAGAACTCATCATCATTGCAAGATACGCCTGCCAGCCTTCAAGGCTACCGCCCATTAACGTCATAATGATAATCGCACCACCATAACCGGCAAAAATAGCGATACTTAAAATCAGAAAGTGACCTAAAAACTTACCCATAATGACTTGCCAACGGGTAACCGGATAAGTCAGCAGCAGCATCATAGTGCCTCGCTCAAACTCCCCGACCAGTGCATCAAACGATAACATCAATGCAATCAGCGGAATTAAATATACGCTTAAGCTGGATAAACTGATCACCGTAATATCAAGATCACTAGCACGAACAGAACCGGTTGGTGCAGATCCTAAAAGAGACAGCGCCAACGCCAGAGTACCGAGCAATAAAATGGCGGCACCAATCCAGCGATTACGTAAACCATCGCGTAATTCTTTGAGTGCCAGCACCCATAACATTTTCATCGCCGAATTATTCACTGGCATCTCCGTTCATAAAATGACTGTAAAGCTCATCCAGTCTGGGCGGCATAATTTGCATATCCTGCACATCGTCACCAAGGCTACTGATATGTCGAATCAGTGGCATTTTTTCTTCTTTAAAACACGACAGATCAAAACTTTCATTATTAACATGCACAATATTAACGGCGGATCCCATGCGCTCCGCTACCCGTGAAGCCTGGCCTTGCGCAACCGTCACTTTTACCTTCACCGGTAAAGTGGCCTGCTGATAAAGTTCCTCCAGCGAGCCCATCGCCACCGTTATGCCTGATTTTAAAATAACAAACCGACTGGCACGGGCTTCAACTTCATGCAATGAATGGGATGAAATTAAAGATGTAGCACCGTCTTTTTGCAGCTCATCAATTAACTCATAAAAGTGCTGGCGTAAGATAGGATCTAAACCGGTAGTGGGCTCATCCAGAAATAGTAACTGCGGGTTACCCAGCATGGCCTGAGCCAGACCCAGGCGTTGACGCATACCTTTTGAATAAGTACCTACGCGGCGTTTTGCGGCATCGCCAAGCCCGACTAACTCCAGTAGTTTTTCACACTCTGCCGAAGTTGAACCTTTAAGTTGTGCATAGAAAGCCAGTACTTCACGACCGGTCATGGCTTCATAAAATGCCACGCTTTCAGGTAAATACCCCAGCGATAAACCCTGTGCCACTGCTGCACTAAAAGCGGGATTTTGCCCCAGCACTTCAACATTGCCTGATGTCGGTTTAGTTAAACCTAACATCAGCTTCATCAACGAGGTTTTACCGGCACCGTTATGCCCGACCAGCACAATGCATTCACCGGGATAAACATTAAAATTTATATCGCGTAACACTGTTTCATTGGCGTACTTTTTAGTTACGCTTTGCAATGAAATAACATTATTGCCAATGGTGGTTTTACTCATTGACCAGGTCTCCTGAAATGAATAGTTCTAAACGGGGAGGTTTCATCAGCGGCGCACTGTCGGTAACACCACCGGGATGAAGGCCGGGAAACTCTGACTGCGCCCATTTTAATAACTTAACTGACGGGCTATTTAATAATAGTTTAGCCAACGGATGTCGCCAGACAATCTGATCGACTAAATCATTGGGTTGATAGGGCTGATCTGAAAATCCATTACCATCAATATCAAACGCTTCGTTATCGCTCCAGTAATTTCCAACACCGTCTTTTGACCACTCTATATGACGGGTACCAACATACTTAACCTGGGTGCGATTATTGATAAATGCATTAGCATAAATTTCATTACGCTCGGAACCGGCTGTAAAGTGAATGCCAATTTCACATTCTTCAAAGCTATTATTATTGATGGTATTAAAATTCGCGTTATAGATAAACACACATTTTTTTGCTCCACCGCTAACCCGATTACCTTCAATAACAGAATAATTAGTGAAATTGAAAAACAGCCCGCGCTCATGATCACCGATAGACTGATTACCACTCGCCCTAATTCGATCAGAGAACATCAGTGCAAACCCCACATGGTTATTAACTGAAATATTTTTGCTAATATCACTGTCAAGAGTATACATATAATGAATCGCAAAACGCAGATCACTCATGTGATTTTCACGAAATATATTGTTTTTGCTGTTGGTGACAAATATTCCGTCACGTCCATAGCGAATGGTATTTTTTTCTATAATAGATCCCGGCGTATTCCATAAATACACCCCATTACCTCTGTCATTAACCCGGTGAAACTGACTACCGATAATAACGTTATTAGTGACGACAGCAGAATTCGGCCCCTTCAGATAGACACCAATTAAGTTATTTTGCAGATGATTATTTTCTATACGTGCACGATCACCTTTATCGGTAATAAAAACCGCGCTGTCTTCACCGTTTAAATCATTTCCTGAGTGCTGTATGCGCACCCCTTTAATCAGCACATCCGCTGCCGATATTAAAATTACATGTGATGAGCCTTCGCCATCAATAACACTTTTTTCAACACCCTTTATATTGAGTGATCGGTTCACATTAATTGAACCGGAATAAATTCCTGCTGTTAACAATAGCGTATCGCCTGCCTGTGCAGAGTCAATCGCCTGTTGTAAAGTGCCCTTGCCGGGTACCACGTTTATTTCAGTTGCCCGGATATCATTAGCATGAGCCGTATAAGAAATAAAAAACAAACCAATAAATAAGCCGGTGACCAGTACGTGAAAAAACTCACATACGGCAACCGGCTTTATTGTTGAAGCTCTAAGTTTCAAAAACCTGAAACCTTAAGCTGGCTCAACAAACATACGTCCGCGCATTTCCATGTGCAACGCATGACAGAACCACTGACAGTAGAACCAGTGCACACCCGGGCGGTCAGCCTTGAAGGTGATTGATGATGTCTGCTGCGGCCCAATTTCCATCGCCACACCATAGTTCGCCATGGTAAAGCCATGGGTCAGATCATCAATCGCATCCGCGTTACTGATATACACAGTTACTTCATCACCCTGTTTCACAGTGAATTTCTCCATGCTGAAATTAGGTGCGATAGAGTACATATAGATGCGAACTTTATTACCGTCACGAATTACCTTCGAGTCAGTTCCCAGTTTAATGCCATCTTTCTTAGCCTGCGCCGTTGCATCTGCCCACATACGATCGCCGTAAGTCCATAAGGAATCCGGGTTAACAATATCTGCGCGTACGATACAAACATCATGCGGTTCCGCATACGTCGGACCATCATGAACCACTTTCATTTTCTTACCGCTGATATCAATCAGCTGTTCATTTTCAGGCTTTAACGGCCCGACATTAATGAAGCGATCTTTGGAGAACTTGTTCAGTGAAACTAACCACTTACCATCCGCCTCTTTGGTTTCACCCATCGTAGTATGATTATGACCCGGCTGATAATGTACATCGATCTTTTCAATAATCGGATTCACTTTCTTGCCATTATAAGCATCAATGGCTTTCTGAATATTCCACTTCACCGCCTGGCTGTCGAGGAATAACGTTGTAAAGGCATTACCTTCACCATCAAATGCAGTATGCAAGGGACCTAAACCTAATTCAGGCTCGGCAACAACGGTGTCACGTGGCTTGATTTTATCTTTAAATAAATCCGGTAGACGACGCACATCGATAACCGTAACGGTAGGTGAAAGTTTGCCGTTAAAGACAACATGCTTACCATCCGGTGCTGTGTTACAACCATGCGGACTATTCGGTACAGGAATATAACGGGTATATTTAGAGCCGTGACGACCATCAATTACCGGTACACCGTTAATCTTTTTATAGTCACCTTTCTTAACCGCTTTTTCGATGGCTTTAATATCAAACACCACCGCCCAATCACGCTCGTTGGCCATCATGCCACCCAGCGTCGTCGCCTCTTCACTGTTATAACAGGTTGAGAAAGCATACAAACCCTGGTAATCCGCATCACAGTTATCCAGGTTTCCGTCAACCATTACCTGCCATTTAACTTCCATTTCATCACCGTCAATGGCGGTGAAAATCGCATGGTATTTTTCCGGCTCATCTAAGATGCTACCGTCATTCGGTAACGGCACCCGATGCTCACCATTAGCAAATACATAACCAGTGCGCGGATATTTTTGCGGACGTAAACCATGAATATCTGACGCATTAGGAATTTCAATGATCTTGTCAGTCTTCATCACGTCACAACGTACACGTGCAACCCGCGTATTAGCTTTGTCATTCATAAACAAATAACGACCATCATAAGTGCCGTCAGTAAATGACATGTGAGGATGATGTAAATCACCATTTGTCCACACACCACCGCGGTCATTTGAATCTAAAAACTTTTTAGTTGCGGGTAATAAACCATCACGTAAAATTTTACGACTCTCGTTGGTTGAACCCCAACCAGATGCACTGCAACGGTTAAATACCGGTACCCGCATTAATTCACGCATAGATGGCATGCCTAAAATTCGCAATTCACCCGCCTGACCGCTACTCCAGAAACCGTAGTATTCATCGAGATCACCCGGTGCTACTTCCGCTTTATTTTTTGATGCAGCAATGGCAGCCTCGGGCGTTAATACACCCACACCGGTTAAACCGGCGAAGCCCGCCAGTGCGGCAACCTTAACAGAACCACCGAGCAACTGACGCCGGGCCAGTCCCTTTTCCTCTAGTGATTCACCTTCAGTAATATCTTTTTTATTCGCCATTACTCTATTCCTCGTTTTACATACAAATGCATGTTTAAAATTTACTCTATTATTACTAGAGCTCGTAAATTTAACACTCCGTAAACTCTACTTTTCCTTTTGTAACTGAATTTCAATTGCTGATAAACTTTTCTCAGCTGGTGATGCATTGACTGATGCTTTATGTGCGGCTCTGCGGTCTTTTTTCAAACGTTTTTGAACCATCACCGGGCAGGCATGATCATCGCTGTACACCACCTGACAGTGCAGACAATAAAGACACTCGTTTACATTAATATTACCTTCCGGATGTATCGCCTGCACCATGCACTCATTGCTGCATCGCTGACAGGGTGAGCCACATTCTTTATAACGCTTAAGCCAGGAAAACATACGCATTTTTCCGGGTATAGCCAGTGCAGCGCCCATCGGGCATAAATAACGACAGTAAAAGCGTTCAATAAATAAACCCGGGATTAATACTGCCAGAGCGAACAGCACATAAGGCCATTCACGTACAAATTTTAAAATAATGGCGGTTTTAAATGGTTCAATTTCAGCCAGTCTTTCTGCCCATTCTAATGAGTAAAGCGATAACCCAAACAGTAGGAGAAAAATCAAATATTTAAATGACCAGACCCGTTCATGTACCGCCCAGGGCACGGCAATCTGTTTTATTTTGAAGGCTTTTGCCAGCTTGTTTAATAGCTCCTGCAACGCGCCAAACGGGCACAGCCAGCCACAATATGCACCTCGACCCCAGAACAATAATGATGATGCAACCGATGCCCATAAAATAAATATCAGCGGTTCCATTAAAAAATATGACCAGTCAAAACCGCTTATTAGTGCATTGAACATCGCCAGTATATTCACCACTGATAACTGCGCATTAAAATACCAGCCAATACCGAACAAAGTGAATATAAGAAACCCGGTACGAACCTGCTCGGTTAACTTTGGTCGTTTAACCAGCCAGTCCTGAAAAAAGAAGATCAGCGTCAATACGAACAAAGCGAATGCAAGTACGACTACCTCGACAGTTTTTAACTGCCACATTTTTTTCCAGATAGGATCGGCTTTATTACCCGCATCATTATTAGCTTTAGCTTTGGTGAAGCTTAAATATTCTTTTGGTGGATCGTAATTAAGATCAAAGGTTAAAAACACCTTTTTAGTCGGGCCGATATTTCTACCCACTAACAATTCCATTTTCCAGGGGGTTGCCGCATTGAATTTTAAATCGGCAGGTGTTCTGAAAATATCAACATCATGTAATTCTGGCGCACCTTGCGCAGCAATTGAACGCAGACGCTTATGGTAACGATCATGGAAACGAATTGACGTGTCGTCCTGTATCACCTGGAAGCGATCAAATATTCCGCCGCGCACATAACCTGAACCTTTAAATGAAAAACGACCGCCGCCCGCCAGCATGATAGCCTGTTCATCCGGCTTTAATTTTTTCAGTAAATTACGGTATTCATTTTCTCCGAGCAGGCTTTTACCAATACTGGGGATAGAAACCACTGCTGCGTATACTTCTACAAATGTTTCAGCCGCATCACCGTCTTCATGAAACTCCATTGCCTGCGGATTTCCATCATCAATAAATGCCTGATTAATTTCACCAACTGTAATTTTTAAATGTTTTACCGAGCCTTCTTTTAAGAGACTCTGCCAGTCTTTTATAACGTCAATTTTCGGATTCACAGATGCAATCGGGCCACTGTGTTTTTTCTCGGCTTCCAGACCGGACAAACCAAAATGTCGTGCTACCTTTATTGATGAACGCAAGATATTGTCGTCCATCACCATCACTGTCACCGTGGCACCGGACACGACATCAATTTTTACATCCTGCGTGCCACGCACCAGCTTACCCACATCCAGCCCGATGTACTCATCGAGTACAGCGGTAATTCTTTTTTCCGGTATACCGATTAGCACAATCGGTTCATGATGCTCAACCAGTAATACTTTTTGAATAACCCCCTGCATATCAATAGCAATGAGCTGATGTAATGGCTTACCTGAATAACCGGTAGTATTGACATAATCCGATGTTAAAAACACAAACCCCAGTTGCTTGCTGTCTTTATATGCGGGGGATACAACCGGATCATTGGTGGGCGCACCTAAGCGATCCGCACCCGGAAATATTTCATCTGCCTGTATTGCATCAACAAAACGCGGCAGCTCGGATGTGGCCAACACCGTTGTGGAATAGACCACAGCGACTATCCACATGAATATAATTACTGAAATTTTTTGGCTTATACGACGACAGGTCATCTTCGGGATTGCACCTTAATTAATACTAAACGACATGCGGATTTAATGATGAAATAATGGAGCACAGATATAACTTAACTTCGTGAATCAGAATTTCAGCATATCCTTAATTGCTGTGATGGTATTGTGCGACATTTTGACGCGGCTACCATGACATTAGTCAAGTGTATGAACATTCATTAAGAGGTATCATAGTACAAGTTTTCTTTCCAAGTACTCATAAGCATGCTATTGACCAATGTAGAAACCCCAACTGAATTAATGTCGATAGCCCTACAGGCTGAGAGAGAGGCTATTCGCCGTTATACTTCTCTGACAATACGGATGCGAGAGGCTAATAATGAGTCTGCAGCCCGTCTGTTCGAACGCATGGTCGAGGAAGAAATTCAGCATGAAGCCTTGTTATTACAATGGATGAGCCAGGAAGGCATTCAGGAAGATCCGAATATTTCACCCGTTAAATGGGCTGACCCGCAGGTCTCAACAGAATACAACGATGATGCCCGCAGTGCATATCACAGCACACCGTATCGCGCGCTGGCATTTGCGGTGCACAATGAGGAGATAGCGTTTCGCTTTTACACCCATGTTGCCGCACATTCAAAAAATGAAATCGTGCGTCAGCATGCCGAAACGCTGGCCCGTGAAGAGCTCGGACATGCGTCTTTACTGCGCGCGGAAAGACGCAAGGCATTTCATGCCGAACGTGACACCCATACCGAAGAGCCCAGGCTGGATGCCAGCACTATTACCAATGAAGTAGATTTACTCGCAGCGGCCATTCATATCGATAATTATTTATTAGAGCAAATGCAGCTGATTAAAAATAACACACCTGCAATCGCTCCCCTGTTAGACCAATCACAGCAATATATTGCCGACAATGAAGCGGCGCTTGAAGTTAAAAAGAATAAAGATCAATTAATACCCAGTGAAGATATCACCAGCAATCTACAGAAACTAAAACAGCACAATGCTTACATGCAAAACAAATTCGATCAGCCGGGTCAGGAAACGTCAAGACTATGGGCCTGCTGCGACAGAAGTTTTGCTTTTTATGATGCCATAGTAGAATCAACTGAAGATGAAAAAGTCATGTTAGCCGCACAGGGGTTAACAGCCATAGCACTGGATCGTATTGGTTTTTTGAAACAGATACTGGGTGATGAAGAAAAATAAACTGTTACGCATAATTTGATGCGCAGATGCAGGGTTATTTACGGGTATTTCATTAATGGTCCAGTTATAAGAACACACTCGCTTTAGACTTAAGACAGCACTCTACATATAAATAAACAGTTGAAGAGAAAACGCGAATGCGGTGTTTGTGCACCTGCGGCGCACTACACGCTTTAAGTTTTTACTTTTATTCGCGTTTTCTTATGTTTTTATTAAGTGAATCATCTATTTTTAAAATGCTTAGATATATTTTTATACTTAGCACTGACGCTTAAACAAGTACCGTTTATTCCTGACACATCATTAACGCTAAATTTAACGCCTGAGCATCAAGTGAATTTGCGGAAATAATTTCTAGCACAGAATGCATTCTACCTTCCATATCCCTGGTAGCCAAATCACCAATATCTTTTTCACTGCGGGTTAAATTCAATAACACCCAGCCTGACTCCGTTCGCACGACCCCTTTAACTCTTTCAATATTCACATCGATAAATAAATTTTCAGTAAAATCGATAAGCTTATGCCGCTCAAATTTAATCGCATTATGCAGCTTCCAGCCCACACTGAAAAATCCGTCACTATTGCCTTGCAGCATTTGCCAGTCAGAAGGCTCAGCACAAACCGCCACCTGAGCATTATGATGTGTATGCGCATCAGTACCGGTATCGGCAGATTGATTATTTTGCCGCGCCATATCCAGCCACTGCAACTTGAGCTGACCTTGCTCTATCATTCCGGTTGCCAATTTCAGAGGATCAAAAGAACCGGCATAGTCAGAAAAAGCTTTTACATGATCATCAGTATAGGTGTCACTTTTAGTTGCCACCAGTATGTCTGCTAATTTGGATTGTTCTATGAAAGTTACATTATGCAGATAACGCTCATCATTTAAATTTCTGGCGTCCAGTAAATTAATTACCGCTTTTAAATTCAGCACATTTTTGTAATATTCACCGCTTAGCGATGCAATCAGCTTTGCCGGATGCCCTAAGCCTGTAGGCTCTATTAAAATTCGATCGGGCCTGAGAGAACGAATAATTTGATTTAAACCCACATTGAGTGACTGACTACCGACACAGCAAAGGCAGCCGCCAGGAATCTCTTTAATGCTAACACTATCATTTTTTAACAGAGCCCCGTCAACACCAACCTGCCCGAACTCATTAACAATAACGGCCCATTTTTCTGATACGGGTTTATGACTTAAGCAATACTGAATGGCAGTGGTTTTTCCGGCACCGAGAAAGCCGGAAATAATATTGGTGGGGATGTTTTTAAAATCGCTCAAAATTTTCTAGTATACCGATGATTTTTTAATAAGATGTAGGTAGGTGAGAATTCATTCGCACATAATCGGTACCGATATAACCTTATGCGAATAAATTCGCACCTACATTATTCAACTGCTGCATCACTTTATATCACTTTATAAACAAGCCAGAGCTACTTCATCAAATCAATATGCATGCCCTGCTCTTCTAATGTTTTTGCCCGGGCATCAATGTATCGTTGAAAATTTTTCTGCGTTTTATAAGCGCCACTGCTCACATAATCCATTACTGACTGAATATGAAATGATTTTAAATAGCCATCAATTCTAAATACTTCCTGCCCCTGTGGATTAAAGAAAACCAGACTCGGTGCATATTGAATATCCAGCTGTTTTGCCCAGTCTTTTATACTCGACTTTTTAGCATTGGCAAGTGTAATTTCATCACCTGACCACATATCCAGCACTGACACATCAAATTTTTTCAGCTGTTCAATAGATTCTTTACGGGTAAGCACTTCGTTGTGTAGTTCATCACAGTCAGCGCATTGTTTCTGCTCAAACATGACCAGTCGATATTTATTCGTTGCCTGACTAAAATTATACGGCGCCTTAACGCTTTCTACTTCCGTATAAATTTTACCTTTTGTTTTAACCGGTGATACACGAGCTAAATAGGCTCTGAACTTTTCTTTCTTATCGTGATGGCCTAACACATAATCCAACGCCGCATTAAACTTGGCCGGATGATAATAGCCATTGGTACGCAATACCGCTTTACCCTGTTCGTTAAAAAAAATCAGCGTCGGTGTATACATGATTTTCAGGCGTGCAGCGAAATCTTTTTCGGTGGTTTCTATATCACCAAGACTTACATCACGGTCACCCCAAATATTCATACTAACAACATCAAAGTTTTTACGCGTTTTAGCTGCAATTTCGCGCTGCCCAAAATTATCCTGTATTAACTTTTTACAATATGGGCATCCATCCTGATAAAAAAATATCATTAAACGTTTACCCGCGGTACGCGCTTCTGCAATATCTTCATCTAAATCTAAAAAAGAATTTTTAAACCACTCAGGCTGCTCTTCATAACCCGGGTTAACCATACCTTCTGCCAGCTCGCCTTCGGTTTTTGCCGAAGCCAACTGCACAAATAGCAGGCTCATTAAAAAAACAATTTTAGCGACGTTTATCATGTCCTGCCTTTTTTCCAGTAGAAGATATTCTGCTTCGATTAGTTAATGCTTTTTGGCTACGCGAATTACTCGCGCCCTGTGTACGATTACGGCTTTTACTATTAGTACTGCGGCCATTGCCGGTACGTGTACCGCGACTGCTTTGTTTGCGCCCCTGCATGCGAAACACCTTCTGCACCGGTACGCCGGATTTTAAAGCCGCATCATATTCAATGCCCGCCAGACTCGCCAGCTCCCGAATCTGCTGCGGCTCTAATTCATAAAACCGCCCCGGCCGGTTGCTTTTAGTCATCATCACCGAGCCATAACGCACCCGCATCAGGCGACTTACTGTAAAACCTAGCGCCTCCCACATGCGCCGTACTTCACGGTTACGACCTTCCATCAGTACCACGTGATACCAGTGATTAAAGCTGTTCGCCCCCCCGGAAGCTTTATTATCATGGGTGGTTTCAACAATATCTTCAAAGCGCGCTTTGCCATCCTCCAGCTCAACGCCGTGGGTTAACTGCTTAAGCTGCTCTGGCGTTGCCTTGCCCATAATGCGTACCGCATATTCGCGCTGCAACTGACTTGACGGGTGCATCAGCTTATTCGCCAGATCGCCATCATCGGTTAATAAAATCAAACCGGATGTATTTATATCCAGTCGCCCCACCGCAATCCAGCGACTGTGTTTTAAGCCCGGCGCATGATCAAAGATAGTTGGTCGGCCTTCCGGGTCATTTCGGCTGCAAATTTCGCCTTCAGGCTTGTGATACATTAACAGCCGTGGCAAAGTCGGGTGCACATCGCGAATAATAACTTTACGACCGCTGTGCATGACAACATCACCGGCTTTAACCAGTTGTCCAAGGCCGATAACTTCGCCATTCAGCTGAATAGCGCCGTCTTTTATCCAGCTTTCAATCTGGCGGCGTGAGCCCAGACCCTGTCGAGCCAGTGCTTTTTGTATACGTTCTTTACTCATAAAGTGAATCTTTTTTCGGATAAAATAATGAAAATTATATGGACCTGTATTGTACTACTTTCTTGCATTCAATACGCATTTGCCGACATAACATTAACATTTCAACAACTACTCGATCAGAGCAATACCCCTTCTATTACCTACAGTATAAAAGATCCGCAGCTAAAATTAGTCGAATTCGGACAGAATAAAACTAATGTTTACAACAGAAAAACCGAAGAGTTTATTAGCTTTGAGCCTGTTTCAGGTACCACATCCCGGCTAAATGAAACCCTGCTTAATAAACAAACTAACCAGCTGAATATCAAACGCATGCAATCTCTCGCTGAAGTTGAGGAGAATTTGCGCAAAAAAATACCCGATATGACACCGGCTCAACAGGAGGCCACCGAAACACTCATCAATTTATTTAAATATCCGCAATTTTATGGCGAACATAACTCCCTCATTCTCAGAAAGTTAGAACAGACTAAACAGGTAGGCGACCTGCAGTGTCAGCCCTATGAGCTTTATAAGCTAGACAAGCTGGTAACGTTCTTTTGCCTTGCCAATGAAAAGTCACTGAAAATGAGCGCCGCCGATTATCAGACACTGCGTCGCTTTTATGCCTTTAATTACCATGTGCAGAGCAGTTTATATATTGCGGGGGGCAATACTAAATTTACCATTATTGATTACGACCAGCATAATATGCCGGGGGTGGTAATTGAAGAAATTAAATACCGCGCATCCGCCACCGGTAAACCTGAAGTCATTCATCATAGTAAACTAAAAAGCGTCGATCATCAGGCGATTAAAGACACCGAGTTTGAGCTGATCAGAACACCCTGATTTTAATTCGACGCAGATACTTTTATTGGCTCAAACGTCTGCTCCCGGCACTACCAACTGCGGGCTATAAGCGCCTGCATTCGCCTGTTTATCAGCTATAATTAAAAGATCACTTAATTTTGAGTCACTAAACGCGGCATGCTGATATGACCTTAAGCACTAAACTGAAAAAAGTTCTTTTCAAACTGAGTAATCTATATTTCCCATTTAATAATTTAAGTCCTGAGCGCCTGCAGGAAATTGTTAATCATATTCGTATTATTGAACTGCAGCAGGATGAGATACTGCAAATGCGCGGCTCACGCTCGCAGGATTATCTGTATTTAATGGAGGGCGAAATCGATATTATTTGCCAGGGCAGTATTCGCACTATCAGTCAGCCGGAAGAAACTCAACGCAGCCCACTATTACTACCGGATGAAAAAAGTAGCTGCAGTATCATCGCCAAAACCGATTGTATTATCAGCCATGCAAACCGGGATATTCTCGATACTATTATTGCCTGGGATTACATTGGCCGCGACTACGGCAATCAGGACACGGTTAAATACATTGATATTATTCGCAATACACTGGTATTTCAGCGTTTGCCCATTGAATACATTCAAAGTGCTTTCTCACGCATGAAGCCTTCGCGCTTCAGTCAAGGTGAATGCATTTCAGCCGATCAGAGTGATGCTTACTATTTAATATTAAGCGGCCGCGCAGAAGTGCAGCAATTTGACTGCTCTAGTCAACAGTTTAAACGCGTAGCCGAGCTGGGAATTGGCGATACTTTTGGCGATATGGCGCAGGTAGCAGGTAAAAATCAGGATGAAACCGTCACCATGCTGGAAGACAGTGAAATTTTGATTTTAGGCAAATCGGATTACCAGCAACTGAAAAGCCGGCAGCAGGTTCCAACTGTTCAGGCACAGGTTGCCAAAACCATGCTCGATAATGGCTACCAGTTACTTGATGTACGCTTTGCCGAAGAATATGCAGAAAATAAAATTGCCGGGGCAAAACTGGTTCCTCTATCGGATTTAGTCGATGAACTAGACAACCTCAGTCGCAAACAGCCTTATATAGTGTACTGCAACTCAGGCCCGCGTAGTGCCATTGCCACATTAGTACTAAACGAGCATAATTTTGAAGCTTTGTCGCTGGAAGGTGGAATTCGAGACTGGCCCTATGAAATAGAACAGCCATCCGCAAAACCTAATATTGTGCCTATGGCAAAGAAATTCCACTAGATATAGTAGATATTCTTCGCAAAACCAGATAAAAGGCATAGATTTTACAATTCCCCGGTTTTACACTGAGCGCAGGTAATTCGCATTACCTGTCCTTTTTAAAATCTACTAAACGGGGATTCTATGACTACAGACTACTCTGAAAAACGTAACTTCTTCCGCATGAATCTGGAATGTGAAGCCGAGTACACGATAAATGGCTCAGGACAGCAAAAATCCGGCAAAGTCAGTGATCTAAGCGGCGACGGCATTTCAATTATTGCAGATCAGTCCGTTCAACCGGGCACTGAAGTTCGCATATCAATACAGCCTGAAAACGATGTAACACCACCATTGGAAGTTGTGATGGAAGTACTGCGCTGCGAAGAGCAGAGTACAGATAACTTTTTGCTTGCGGGTAATATTACCAAGCGCTGAGTGTTACGCCGGTTAGCCTTTCGCTAACTGACTGTTTTACCTTTCTTACTAGCTGGTTTCCAGCTGGAACAAGCTTCGACCCCCCTGGAAAACTACCCCCGATAAAAAACTAAAAATATTTATCCGCTAATAAACGCAAAATATGCAAATAAGAAATACTTAAAAAATTTAATTTTTGTAGGTGCGAATTCATTCGCACCTACATATGACTAATGGTCTCTTATTCAACTGACTGATTAGTAAGCTAACAGAACTGTAGTCGTGTACATGTGGCACAGCCACATAAGCCTAAATATTTGCGTATTTTGCGTTTATTAGCGAACAATTTTTTAATCAACCACCAAACCAGAACGCCATATTTTTCTCTAAGAACTCTTCATAGTGCATATAGTGCGAACCATCGCAGGAGAAGTTCAGCCCCACCATGCCATTCACAACATTTAACGAAGCCGCACGCAGATAGATGTTCTCGTCGGCAAAACGCAGTGATTTAAATTGCTGAAATACCAGTGGGATTTTTTCCGGTTTGACGATGGCCTTATCAAAATACTTCTGATGCCGGTAAGCCAGACAGATATCCGGATCGCTAAGCTCTGCAAAATTTAAAATTTGATAAATATAGGGGTTATCCACCAGCCAGAATGTCGCCCGGCTGCTGGAAAAATGCAGTTTGGCATGAAACACCCCCTGCACCAGTATCAGCTCTTCGACTAAACTCAGCACATCATCAATGCGTGAATCCATGGCACTTTCTACACGCTGCTGTGAAAACAGGCCACTGCGAATTGCCGGGTCGCCTTTTACCTGTTTCCAGATTTTCTCATCTTTATATTGTTCTGATGATTTGGGCAGTTCCCGCAAATCAAAATCAGCTCCCAGGTAGCCAATGGCTTTGCCATCCGCATCATGTATTGTTTTAACGGCAGTTAGTGACGGGCGATTGCGATTGCTACTGATGTAAGCTTCCGATAAATAATAGTCTTCACCTTTTAGTGCCGGTTGCAAATACGGCCGGGCAATACGATCACGACCAATCTGTCCCTGCTTAAAGCCATAACGTGTGGCTTCTTCGGTGATCTGGCAACCGGTTTCATCCACTACCCAAAGATACTTACAATATTCAGCATCTTTCATCGCGCCGCCCAAAAGTACTTCCAGTGCCTCGCGCTCACCCATTATATTTGCACAGGCACTCGCCAGTTTAGACATCGAATCAGCAAACAGATCGGTTAACATTTCCCGTTGTTGTCTGACAATCTTCTGTAGTGAAGTCTCGCTCACCATTGATACATTCGCCCTTAAAAGTTTTAACTATCTTAATCATCATTCGTCGCAATAACAATTAATAGTCGGACGTGTTTCAAAACAATTTAATTAAGGTAGATTTTATTGCAGATTTTGAATACTGCTCTGTAAACTTTTTAAGGCTTTTTGCGTATCGGCCAACTCTTTTAGCAAATCATCACGTGTAACGGGTTTGCGCAATTTTTGTAGCTCTTCGTCTTTACTTTTTTCCAGATTATTTATCACTACGGCAATAAACAAATTAATAACCACAAAAGTACCGACAAAAATAAAGCTGATAAAATACACCCAGGCCCAGTCATGCAGCTCCAGTGCGGTGTACATTAAATCGGTCCAGTCTTCGAGGGTCACTATCCGAAACAGCGTCAGCACCGCCACCCCGAAACTGCCCCAGTGCTGCGGGTCATGCAGGTGAAATAAATGATACCCGGCAATGGCATAGATATAAAAAATAATCGACATCAGCAACATCACATATCCCATGCTGGGAATACTGCGTAACAGTGTACTGACAATCAGCCTTAATTCGGGAATCGTTGAAATCAGCCGCAGCACCCGCATCAATCGCGCCAGTCTTGCCACCATTGCCAGCTCACCGGTGGCAGGAATCAACGACAGCACAATCACCGTAAAATCAAACAGATTCCAGCTATTGCCGAAATATAATTTCAGGCGCGGAGCCACTGCACTGATTTTTAGAATAGCCTCGACAATAAAAGCAGCCAGTATAATATTTTGAGCAACTGCAAATACGCCGGCATAACTGGTCATTAATTCAGCACTGGTTTCCAGCCCCAGAATTAATGCATTCAATAAAATAAGGCCGATGATAATTTTATCAAACAGCGCCGAGCTGATAAGTATATTTAATTTTTTCTGTAACATAAGGGCACCTCTATAAATTGCTTGTGCCCTTAAGACTTCAAATTTAATTAGCCGGATTAAAACTGACTATGCAAAGGAACCAACCAGGACTCTACCCGCCAACGGATAAACAACACGCTTGCAGGTGTTTATTTAGATAGACACATAATTAAAAGTCGGAAACCCAATGGCTTTAGCCTCATCCATGACCACTGAATTTCCGATAAGGGGCTCTAATATAATAAAAATTTCACAGCATACTCATTAAACAGATGCTCAGTTACAGGTACTGATCATGACCACCCTGTTTCAGTAACGTTTGCTGACGATTCACTTTGCGAATCACCGTACGTCCGGCTCTGTCTGCCGCACGATTGATCGCGACATACATATCCACCTGAGTATCTTCAATCACCACATCCGCTAAACCGGCTAATACCACCTGCAGATGACAATGCTTATCTTCACCGCCACGCGGCCCATTGATATCGGACAAGCGCATAACAACCCGTAATATGGAATCATCACAACAGGCTAACGCATAATGTAAGCGTCGTTCTGCATACCTACGCAAAGCGCTGGTTAAAGAAAAATGCAGTGCCTGTATATCAATGTGCATTTAAAACTGCTCCTCGAGATTCATCTTCAACCGATGTGCAATTATGTTAAGCGGGTTTGACAATATAGAAAATACGATTATTATCCTAATAACATTCGAAAATAACGAACAAACAAAAAACTCATGATTAACTACAAACATCTACATTACTTCTGGGCGGTTGCCACCGAAGGCGGAGTTGCCAGAGCCAGTGAACGCCTGCACCTGACACCCCAAACCATCAGCGGGCAACTCAGCTTGCTTGAAGATCATCTGGGTGAATCACTCTTTACCCGTGTGGGGCGTAATCTGGAATTAACTGAAACCGGTCGCCTGGTATTAAGTTATGCCAATGAGATTTTTTCACTGGGGAGCGAACTCGAAGAAGTCATCCATCAGCTACCTGATGGTCGCCCCCAGCAATTCAGAGTCGGCGTCGTCGATGTGCTGGCAAAATCGATTGCACATCGAATTCTGCAACCCGCACTGCATATGCCAGAGACGGTACGTATGATTTGTCGCGAAGCCAGCCTGGATATGTTACTGGCCGAGTTATCCGTACATCGCCTGGACCTGGTATTGGCTGATCGACCGATTCCATCAACCGTTAGCACCCGTGGTTTTAGCCATAAACTGGGGGAGTGTGCGGTGAGTTTCTTTTGCACGAAAGAGCTGGCGGCATCCCTTGAAGGTGATTTCCCGCAATGCCTGCACGGTAAACCATTATTGCTTCCCAGCAGTGGCACCCAGTTACGAGCGGGGATTGATCAGTATCTGAATAAACGCCATATTCATCCACAGGTGATTGCTGAATTTGACGATAGTGCGTTAATGAAAGCCTTTGGCAAAGAAGGTGCCGGTGTATTTATTGCACCGGCGGTTATCGCGGCGGAAGTCGAGACCCAATACGAAGTCACAACCATTGGCCACATCGACGAAGTGAAAGAACATTTTTACGCCATCACCGTTGAACGTAAGGTGAAACATCCGGTCGTCAGCGCGGTAATGGAAGCCACTCGCGAATCACTGTTTGTCGATCATAATGACCAGGAAACAGAATAATGAGCCATAAAGATAACGAGTTAAACAGCTCTAACTCACCGGGTGAATATAATGCACCCTGGGAAAAAAGTTTCGATAAAATACTAACCCCTTTCGAAGAGTTTATTCATCGACAGACGACCAGTGGCCTGCTGTTAATGGCAATGGCGGTGATTGCCCTGTTTCTTGCTAATAGCCCGCTGGCCTCCACATATGAACATATCATTCATACTAAAATCAGTTTTAATGTTGGCGACTGGTCGTTAGAAATGGGGCTTAGCCACTGGATTAATGATGCACTGATGGCATTGTTTTTCTTTGTGGTGGGTCTGGAATTAAAACGCGAAATACTGGTTGGTGAACTGGCCAGATTACGCAATGCAATACTGCCGATAGCCGCCGCAATTGGCGGCATGGTCGTGCCCGCATTAATTTATTATGCCATCAACCCGTCAGGAGATGCGGCCATCGGCTGGGGCATACCAATGGCCACCGATATTGCTTTCGCGATCGGCGCACTGGCGCTTCTGGCAAGCCGGGTCCCAAAAGCGCTAATCACCTTTCTGGTTGCACTGGCCATCGTTGATGATCTGGGTGCGGTAATGGTGATTGCGATTTTTTACACCGACACTATTGCACTGATACCTCTGTCGGCAGCCGGCGGCCTATTTGGAATGCTGATGCTATTAAATATGGCGGGTATTCGTAAAACCACACCTTATTTTCTGATTGCCGTGTTGCTCTGGTATGCCTTATTGCAGTCGGGTGTACATGCCACGCTGGCGGGAATACTGGGTGCCCTGTCGGTGCCAGCGACACCTAAGTACAATCCGGAACGCTTTAGCGCACACGTAAAAGAATTAATGCGTAAATTTGAAGCCAGCCACGATCCCGGCAAAAGCATTATGACCAATGATGCGTTACGCGCGGTTGTGCGCACACTGGGTAATGGCGTAACTAGTGTAGAAGCGCCACTACAACGACTGGAGCACTCCTGGCACCTGCCGGTGGCTTATTTAATCATTCCGGTATTTGCCCTGGCCAATGCCGGCATCCCCATCGAACTGAGCTCACTGGGAGAAACATTCGCCCACCCGGTTATGCTCGGCGTATCACTGGGTCTGGTGCTGGGTAAGTTTATCGGTATCACCGGCGCTAGCTGGCTGGTATTAAAACTCGGTATTTCCGAGTTGCCTAAAGACACCCGCTTCACCCAGATAGCCGGCGTTTCGTTACTGGCGGGCATCGGCTTCACCATGTCGATTTTTGTTGCACAGCTGGGATTCAGTAATAACGAAGAACTGCTGCTAATGGCAAAAACCGGTATTCTAGCCGCTTCATTGATAGCCGGAATAACCGGTTTTATCTGGCTATATCTGGTGAGCGAACCGACTAAATCCTGAATCCGGAATATTGTTATTTGCAAAAATCAACGACTGTGAACTAAGTGCCCATAGGCCATAACAACAACTACAAATAGTTTTACTAGAAAATACTTATTGCCGTCACCCCGGTATGTTTCCGGGGTGGAAGCCAATGAACTTTATCCGCATAAAGTCACTGGATTTCCACTAGAAGCATGCGTCAATGACAATGTTTTTTCCTTCATTCCTTTCTTTATAAACAGAGTAAACCCCGATTTATAACTGTTGTTAAAGTAATTTAAAAAAACATATAAATACTACATTCAGTATTTATATTCAGCCGCATTTAAAGATACAATTACTATTTATGAGCATCGACACTCTCAACAATGTTGAACATAAACTGAAAAATGATACGGCAGACCACTCAACCTTTCACTCATCGAGTTAGATGAACTGAGACGCCATAAAAAACGAATTTTTTTGTTCTCTGATGATCAATAATATACAATTCCGTTAAACTACATACTTAAAGTAGAAAATTATAATGCTTAGCCAAATTTATCAAGATATACAATCTGCAGTTACATCATGGTTTGAAGTCATGCACCGCATTGTTTTTTTTAAACAACCCCGCCCAAAACTCATTGCGATTAAAATCCAGCAATCCGAGACTCGCCAACGCAGGTTAAAAAATAGACGCTACTAATGTTTTTAAAGATTTCGACGCTGCTCCTTCTCTGGCTCTCATTACTTAGCTGCTCAGAACCCCCTTACACCAATATTGATAATGCACAGCTAAAAACCATGATTGAGCAGGGAGTTGCTGTTTATGATATACGCCGCATCGATGAATGGCGACAAACCGGAATCATTAAAGATAGCCAACGCCTGACCTTTGTCGATACTAACGGGCGTATGCTGGACAATTTTCTACCGCGCTTTATGCAGACGGTAAAAAAGGATCAGCCGGTTATTCTTATCTGTCGAACCGGTAACCGTAGCGGTGTGCTGGCCAGATATCTGATTGAACAAATGGGTTACACTCAGGTGTATAATGTACGAAATGGCATCTCTCGCTGGATACGCGAGGGAAACCCTGTAACCCGATAACCCGTTATTTAACGCTTTACCCATAGAGATCAGAATGTCCCTAAACGAAAACCCGGCCCCGGCACAAACACCTGAACATAAACCCCGCCCATTTATCGATATGATTGTAGGCATTGTTATTCCTTCAGTCATATTAATGAAACTCAGCGGTGACGATGGATTAGGCGCGGCACTTGCGCTAATTGTGGCCCTGTCATTTCCTCTCGGTTGGGGCTTGTTCGAGTTAATTAAGTACCGCAAATTTAATTTTATTGCCCTGTTAGGGCTGGTAAGTGTCTTACTCACCGGTGGTATCGGGCTATTACACCTTGATACCCAGTGGCTGGCAATTAAAGAAGCGTCTATTCCCGGCATCATCGGCATAGCGGTACTGGTATCCACCCAAACACGTTATCCACTGATTAGAACCCTGTTGTTTAACCCGAAGATCCTGGATGTAGAAAAAATCAACCAGAAACTTGAAGCTGCAGATAGCACTAAAGAATTTGAATTGCGTCTGCTAAAAGCCACCTATCTACTGGGAGGCACCTTCTTTTTCTCAGCGGTTATGAACTACATTCTGGCAAAATGGCTGGTCACCAGCCCGGCGGGTAGCGTTGAATTTAATGAACAACTCGGTCAGATGACATTGCTCAGCTATCCGATGATTGCAATTCCATCAATGATTATGATGATGGGCATATTCTACTATCTATGGCGGACTATCCACGGTATGACCGGACTTTCGCTAGAGGAAATTATGCTCATAGAGAATAAAGACGCTGAAACCAAAGACACCTGAGCCAGAACACTGATCACTTAAAAAATGCTGCATAACCCGACACCTGAACTACTGCAAAACCTGTACTGGATTACACTTTTTGCAGTGATTGTTTCATCTGCATCCGCTGTACTTAAAGCCGGCTTTAAGCAGTTTGATCTGTTTGGCGTGGTTATCATTGCGATTGTTACTGGCCTCGGTGGAGGCTCGTTACGTGACATGCTGCTGGATAGAGAAGTCTTCTGGATTCAGGATCAGAGCTTTTTCATCGTCTCGCTGCTGAGCGCTTTTGTGGTGTTTTTAGCCGCCAGATTTACAGTGATATCACATCGTCTGTTTTTAATCCCGGATGCTGCCGGCCTTGCAACCTTTGGTATTGCCGGCACACTGGTGTCACTGATGATGGGGACGCCCTGGTTAGTTGCCAGTTTCATGGGAGTGATGACCGGCATTATGGGGGGGATTTTCCGGGATATTCTCTGCAACGAACCTCCGATTGTTTTCCACAGCCCGTTATATGCCACCGTTTCATGGACCGGTTCATTACTCTTTATTGGTTTACTGCATTTGGATTTTGATGTCACACTGGCATCGATTGTCGCAGGAACCTGCATTTTTGTGTGTCGCTTACTGGCACTTTATTTTGATGTAAAGCTTCCCAGATTCAGGTTTAAAACCTGACGATTCAGGCAAACCGATTAAATAAAACCGGCGTACTAACCGGCTGTGCTGCCGACATAAAAGAGCTGATTGCCGCAACCGGCTCATCACTACTCTGTAAATTATTAGCGGCTGCGCTGGCTTGAATACCTGTAACACCGACTGATTCCACTGCTGAAGCTGAATTAGTCGTATCGATAACCCCGGAAGCACTCTCCACATTGCCAGCACTACTGTCATTATCTGCATCAGTCGTATCTAAATCGCTATCATCAATAGTACGTTGATTTTCCTCTAGCTGAACCTCCTCACGACGCTGAACAGCAATATCAACCCGTGCACGGGAAGCCAGTTGATTAGCGTTTGATGCTACTCTTATATCCTGCGAGGAAGGGTTAGCCGGTGCCAGTGCCGCTGCCCGTATCTGGCTCGATTTGGTTAAGGTGGCCTGTGGGTCATTAGCAACAGCAGATGCGTCGATCTGCACTTCACCACCAATAGCATAGGAGCGTCCATCCGGACCGGTTTGATAAGTATAACTTGGGCCACCGCGCACCAGACTACCGCCCGCAGCAACATGAGCACCTTCATGTGCCCGCACTTCGCGGTCACGGGAGCGCAATTGACGCACAATCGCATCATCTCTCTGCTGCTGCACTTCGAGGTTTTTTTTATCTTCGGGATTAGTATTTGATGAACGAAACTCACTGCTAACACGACGACTGGAGATAGACCCCAGCGGGTTACTGCTTTGAATACTTTGTGAGCTATTTATAATCATAAAGCACTTCGTAGTGTTAGCACTTACAGACCGGAATTTTAAAAAATTATGCGCTTAAGCGCGAATATCAACAAGAGTACCGAGTACTTCATCAACTGCTGATACAACTTTGGCAGAGGCCTGCACCTGAATTTCATTTTGTTGCAAATCAACCAGAGAACCAACCAGATCTGTATTCTGACCGGCTTTATTCAATTGATCTGCACTGGCAATTTCCGCGGCATTTTTACGCAAACCATCCAGACCACGCTGAATACCCTGCACTGCTTCATTTTGAACTGACAAAACGCTCATAACATTACTCCATACGGAACTATACCTGCACAATTTATAACATAATCAGGGTGAAATTTCAATTTGAACGGCTGAAATAGCGCGCTGGCGTGATAAGCGGTATTGATGAAATGATTAACCCCGGCAAGTATGACGGTATCATTATCTCAGGAAGTATATCTCAGGGGTCGGACTCATGCCTTAAAGTAACGTTGTTTCCTGCTAATTACTCTCAAGCATGACTCCGACCCCGTACATTAATGTACAGTCGTTTCTTTACTACCTGTATCTTCAGGCTGACTATCCATTTCGCCATCATTTTCTGACTCAGTAGCTACACTTTCGCCTGAAGTCTCTGAAGTCTCTGAGGTCTCTGAAGTCTCTGAAGCCTCTGAAGCCTCAGTATCTTCAGATGCTTGCGCAGCTGGCACGTCCTGTTCCAGTGCCAGCTCCGGGTGCAACTTATCCAGATCGGTAATATCCGCCAGACTGGGCAGCTCATCCAGACTTTTCAGATTAAAGTAATCGAGAAAATCCCGGGTTGTACCATACATTGAGGGACGACCGGGCACATCTTTATGGCCTAAAACTCTCACCCACTCACGCTCAGTCAGAGTTTTAACAATGTGACTGCTAACACTCACACCACGGATTTCTTCAATTTCGCCACGGGTAATCGGCTGTCGATACGCAATCAGCACCAGTGTTTCTAATAGCGCACGGGAATAACGTGGCGCTTTCTCTTCCCACATTCGCGATACCCAGGGTGCATTACTAGGATCAACCTGCATGCGATAGCCACTGGCAACCTCTTTAAGCTCGATACCACGACCTTCATAATCCGCCTGTAAATCCTGCAGTGCTTGCAGAATATTATCCCGGCCAGGGGGCTGCTCTTCATCCGATTCGAATAAGACTTCGAGCTTACGCATCTCCATCGGCTGGTCAGCAGTTAACAAAATGGCTTCAATAATATTTTTAAGTTGTGCTTGTTCCATAAATTCTACTATTTGATTCTTTCGGTCGTGTTTTTATGATAATCAGTCAGAAGCACTGATAGGTGATTCCTGTATTTCCAGATCCGGAGGTAACTCCGAGTCACTGGCCGCTTTTACATAAATCGGCGCAAAGGCTTCAGACTGAACCAGATCAATCATCGCTCCCTTGAGTAATTCTAATACGGCCATAAAGGTTACTACAACACCTTTACGACCTTCTTTCACGTTAAACAGGCTGGTAAAGTCGGTAAACCCGTCGGCACTGATAGCAGACAATACAAATGTCATTTTTTCTCGAATCGACAGGGTTTCCCGCTGAATCATGTGACTACTGCTTATGTCTACCCGGTTTAATATATCTTTAAACGCGGTGAGTAAATCGCGCAAATCCACTTCCGGCTCAGGCCGGGTTAAATCCAGTGGTGGCGCTTCGGCTTTCGCCACCCAGCTATCACGCTCCTGACGAGGAATTTCATCGAGATCTTCAGCGGCCTGTTTAAAACGCTCATACTCCTGAAGGCGCCGCACCAGCTCGGCACGAGGGTCGCCCTCATCATCTTCAGATTCGGGCCGGGGCAATAACATGCGTGACTTGATTTCCGCCAGCATCGCCGCCATTAACAGGTATTCAGCCGCCAACTCAAATTTCATGGTTTCCATCATATCGATGTAGTGCATATACTGTTTAGTGATATTCGCAATGGGTATATCCAGCACATCAAGATTCTGACGTTTAATCAGATATAGCAATAAATCCAGTGGCCCTTCGAAAGCCTCCATGAAAACTTCCAGAGCATCCGGCGGAATATATAAATCCTCCGGCAATATCGCCAGTGGTTCACCCTGTATCACTGCAAACGGCATTTCCGACTGGGCCGGCTGCTCTTTAGATACGGTATTTTCAGCTGTGTTTTCGGGTTGGTTCATGCAAGCTCATTTAGGTTGATTTTGAATTTAACTCGTACGTTATGAGCAAAATACTCTGCCCGTTGTAATATCGTTTAACCAGACACAGGCATTCGGGGTGACATTTATTCTGAACTGTTTTAGCGACTCAGGCACATCATTTTGCGCACTTCGTCCAGTGTATCACGGGCAACATCCCTTGCGGCTTCGCACCCCTCATCGATAATCGCCTGCACGGCGGTCAGGTCATCAATATAATCTTTGGCACGTTCACGTATCGGTTTTAATTCGGCAATCATTGCATCAATCACCGGCTGTTTACAGTCTACACACCCTATGCCCGCCGTCGTACAACCTTCCTGCACCCAGGCTTTGGTTTCATCGTCAGAGTAAACCGCATGCAACTGCCACACCGGGCAAAGGCTCGGATCACCGGGATCAGTACGTCTTACCCGGTTGGTATCCGTAGGCATGGTGCGAAGTTTTTTTGCCACATCATCCGGTGCTTCACGCAATGAAATTGTATTACGATAGGATTTGGACATTTTACGCCCGTCCAGCCCCGGCATTTTAGATGCCGGTGTTAATAAAGCCTGTGGCTCCGGCAGAATAATTTTACCTGAACCTTCTAGAAAGCCAAATAAACGCTCCCGGTCACCCAGAGAAATATTCTGCTGATTTTCCAGTAGCGCCTGCGCTACATCCAGTGCCTGTTGATCACCCTGCTCGGTATAACGTTTGCGCAGATCACGATACAACTTGGCATCTTTTTTACCCATTTTCTTAATCGCCGCTTCAGCTTTTTCTTCAAAGCCCGGCTCACGACCATAAATATGGTTAAAGCGTCGCGCCACTTCACGGGTAAGTTCAACGTGAGCCACCTGATCTTCACCCACCGGTACCTGTCCGGCTTTATACACCAGAATATCCGCGGATTGCAGCAGTGGATAACCTAAAAAGCCGTAAGTCGCTAAATCTTTTTCTTTGAGTTCGGCCTGTTGATCTTTATAGGTGGGAACCCGCTCAAGCCAGCTCAGCGGTGTAATCATCGATAACAATAAATGCAGCTCCGCATGCTCGGGAATACGCGACTGCACAAATATTTTTGCCGCACCGGGGCTAACCCCCGCCGCCAGCCAGTCAATCACCATATCGATGGTGCTGTCGGCAATAATGCGCGGATCTTCATAGTGAGTGGTTAGCGCGTGCCAGTCGGCAACAAAGAAAAAACACTCATATTCATGTTGCAGGTTAACCCAGTTTTTTAATACGCCATGGTAATGACCAAGGTGAAGTAGCCCCGTGGGGCGCATACCGGATAATACGCGTTGATGTTGCGTTAAAACTGAGTTCAAGATATCTCCTAAATTAACCTATTCCAAACAGACTGAATAATTGATTTTGCACCATGTTTACCATGGGGGTGAGTATTTTACCTAGAATCCCTGTGACTAAAAGCAAAATTACCAGCAACATGCCGAGCTTTTCTGTGCGTACAAACATCACCGCCCATTTAAAAGGTAATACACCGGTGAGAATACGCCCGCCGTCAAGTGGTAAAATCGGCAATAAGTTAACCACCATCAACACAATATTGATGATAATCCCCACACCGGCCATATACTTTATGGCATTTAACACCTCTCCAAACGCCAGCAGCTTAAAAGCCAGAACCAGCACCAGTGTCCAGAACACCGCCATAATCAAGTTCGACAGTGGCCCCGCCAGCGCAACTAATGCCATATCTTTTTGTGGATGTGCAAAGTTGCGTACATTCACCGGCACCGGCTTCGCATAGCCAAACGCAAAGCCGGTGGCGACTATCATTACAATTGGAATCACCACGGTACCAATCGGATCAATGTGTTTTATCGGGTTGATCGTAATCCGCCCCAGATCCTTTGCTGTAGAATCTCCCAGCTTTAACGCCACCCAGCCATGAGCCGCTTCGTGCAGGGTAATCGCAGTGATCACCGGAATTAACATCAGTAATATATTAGTCAAATCCATTAGCGGTTTATTTCCCGTTTAATCAAGACCATGATCTGTCCCCTTGCCCTGTCGTTTCACGATTGGTGGACTTTCAACCATATTAATAACCGTGGTGGCTTCAAAACCGCAATTGCCGCCATCAATAACCAGATCAACCTGATGCTCCAGCAGTTCACGAATATCGTGAGCATCGGTTTCCGGCGTATCCTTTCCCGGCATAATCAGGGTCGAGCTCATAATCGGCTGACCCAGCTCTTCAAGCATTGCCTGCACAATCGGGTCTTCAATTACCCGTATGCCTATCATCCGCCGCTTTGGATGCATTAAACGCCGCGGCACTTCACCGGTGGCTTTAAGCAAAAAAGTATAGGGGCCGGGAGTAAGGGACTTAAGCAGACGATAATCTGCATTGCTAACCTTCGCATAGGTGGCGATTTCAGACAGATCACTGCACACCAGAGTAAAGTGGTGTTTATCATCAACCTGACGGATACGGCGAATTTTTTCCATCGCCGATTTATCCCCCAGATGACAACCAACGGCATAACTGGAATCAGTGGGATACACCACCACGCCGCCATTGTCGATAATTTCAACGGTCTGGTGAATTAGTCGCTTCTGCGGATTCTGTGGATGAATTTCAAAAAATTGACTCATAAGGCGGCGTATTTTGAAGCAAAGTGAGCCAACAGGCAAAGCAAAACTTAACGCAAATGCCCAGAATCACAAAATTCACTTGAAACATATCAATCTGCAACCCGTTATTGACAGTTCAGTCGGTATTAAATTTCGCTTATACTCGTGCCGGTATATACTTAAGTCGTTTATAACTAAATGACCATAACCCGTGCTACTCAGGTTGAACTGTAACCAACCCATAATTAGCACCCGAGGATAAATGAATGACGGCAGATGGCAATAATGGTTTAACCGCATTCACTAAAAACCGTTTTATACCCATTACGTTATTGCTATGGACACTGCTTTTAGTCACCTCTCTCATCTGGAATGTTTTTAATCTCAATCAGCCGGCGCCTGACTCACCAGGGCACCAACTTCAAACTCAGCCTCACATCCAGTCCGAACAACTAACAACACACGTCAAACCTGACTATACTAAAACCAATCTAATTATCATTTTAATTCATGCAAGCCTCTGGCTACTGGGATTAATCGCCCTGGTTTACGAAATCAAACGTAACCGCCATTTCGCATCACAACAAGCACAACACGAACAGGCGATTAAAGAAGTTGCCATTATCACGTCCAGCGCAAATGATAATGTTTTTTTCCAGCAACTGGTAAAACAGATGGCCAGGCAGTTCAATGCCCGCGTTAGCTTTATTGGGATATTAAACAAAAATAACGAGCAGCTGATTAACTCACTGGCGGTTTATGTCGATGGTGAAATCATTCAAAACATTGAATACCCGCTACAGGGCAGCCCCTGCTTTAGCGTATCAAATAAGCGCACCTGCATTTATCTGGATAACGTTCAGCAACAATTTCCTGACGATGAATTACTCAAAGAATTTAATGCACAAAACTATACCGGTAAAATCCTGCGCAACTATCGCGGCGAGGCTCTGGGCATAATCCTAATGCTGGATATCGACTCAGCACCGCATTCTGACAAAATGTCAGAGCTGTTTGATATTTACGCCTCCCGAGCCGCCGCAGAAATGACACGACGCATTACCGAGCAGGCGCTGCATCGCATTCAAAAAATGGAGGCCATCAGCGAATTATCCGGTGGTATTGCTCATGATTTAAATAACCAGCTGGGCATTATTATTGGCTATCTGGATTTTTTGAAAGAGCACCTTGGCGGTGAACAAAAACAGGAAAAATGGGTAGATACCGCGACCAATGCTGCCCTGCATTGCACCGACATTACCCGCCAGTTATTATCTTTTTCACGTACCGCCAGCCATCAAACAGACACGCTCAATATCAATATGACGCTGCAAAAATTACAGCCGATGATTGCCCGTACCCTCGGGCCCACCATAAAAACTGAATATTTTTTATCCGACAACCTCTGGCTAACCGAACTAAATCCGGCGGAGTTTCAGGACGCCCTGCTCAACATCATCAACAATACCCGGGATGCGATGCCGGCAGGTGGCAAATTATTAATTGAAACCAGTAACAAGTTTATGGATGAACAGTCCGCCGCACTCAATCCGCTGGCCCGGGCCGGCGAATATGTGCAAATCATGATCAGTGATAATGGCTGTGGAATGAGTCTGGAAAATCTGGAGCGCATTTTTGAGCCTTTTTACACTACCAAAGCAAAAGGCAAAAATACCGGCCTGGGCATGGCGATGGTTTACGGTTTTGTAAAACGCGGCAACGGCTTTATTAACATCGATTCTGAAATAGATTGCGGCACTATACTTCGCCTGTATCTACCTCGAACCAGAACATCTACAACCACTTTGGAAACTGACAACACAAATGAAGTTGCACCACGGGGCAACGAAACCATACTCATCGTCGATGATGAAGTAGACCTGTTACACCTGGCGGATAATTACTTATCACAGCTGGGTTATAAAACCATTCTGGCTGAAAGCGCACAGCAGGCATTAACCATCTTAGCCCGGCACAGGGATATCGACTTACTGTTTAGTGACGTAGTAATGCCCGGTGGAATAAATGGCTACGAGCTGGCACAACAAGTGACCCGCGAATACCCTCAGTTGAAAATACTACTGACTTCCGGGCTAACGGCCAGTGCCGTTACCCAGGATGATCAGGTCCGCTTCGCTGCACAGATGCTAAGTAAGCCCTACCGTAAAATTAATCTGGCAAAACGAATTCGACTGGTATTAAATAAAGACTACACATCTCATTAAATAACACTGAACCAGCATGCTTTTTAAACAGGTCTGTAAATTTTAATAACGTAATTTTAATTTTTATTAAACACAATGATTATCAAATAACATTTCACTACTTTATCTGAAAAGGTTCATCTATGCTTTACGCCATAATTTCACAGGATGTTGAAAACAGCCTGCCATTACGCAAGAGCGCTCGTGCAGACCATATTGCCCGGCTCGAGCAACTTCAAAATGCTGGCCGTCTGATATTAGCCGGTCCACACCCGAATATTGACAGTAATGATCCCGGCGAAGCAGGGTTTAGCGGCAGCCTGGTAGTGGCGCAATTCACTTCACTGAATGAGGCTCAGCAGTGGGCCGATGCAGACCCTTACGTCAGTGCAGGCGTCTATCAACAGGTTATGGTAAAGCCCTTCAAACAGGTATTTCCAGCGGCTGGATAACTTAACAGACTGACAGCGAATAACCCGATAAATCATAATTGCGATAAGGCATTAAGAGAGAGCCCTGCGACAAATGGCTAGCCGATGCAATATTTAGTAATCCGCATAATCGCTTGCTCATCCGATAAAAATCATTAGAATAGCGCCATCACTTAATGCCAGTGTGGTGGAATTGGTAGACACGCCGGATTCAAAATCCGGTTCTAGC
>CAZHEA010000016.1:41422-49166 GCA_964531165.1 uncultured Thiotrichaceae bacterium | reverse complement strand
ACTCGAGGAAAATGATCATCTGGCATGGACTGAACAACGACTGACCGAACTTTCCAGCCAGAAAAGCGTACTCAATCCAATCTGGTATTGCGGCTCTTTTGCAATCGGCGCCGTTGCCGGTTTATTGGGTGACAAATGGAGCCTGGGATTTGTTGCGGAAACCGAGCATCAGGTTGTTCGTCACCTGGACGAACATCTGCAAAAACTGCCGGCAAATGATGCGCGTAGTGAAGCGGTTTTACAGCAAATGAAAACCGATGAGGCCCATCATGCAACTGTCGCACTGGAAGGTGGTGGTGCAGATTTACCCTGGACAGTTAAAAAATTGATGGGAGCAATGTCAACCGTAATGACAACATCAGCTTATTATATTTAATACGCAATTATCTTTACCCTGAAAACAACTTCTAAAATTTATTCTGGAAAACACAGACCTTAAACTAAAACGGGGCGAAACCCGATGAGTTTCGCCCCGCTTAATATTCAGATTATCTTAAGAAAGACTAAACAGCTTCAACCCAGGCCTTGTGCTCGGCCTTTTTCTCAACTGTAGTTGTAGACTTATCGCCACCGACTTCTGCAGTCCAGTAACTTATTTTTTTCAGTAACAGATCTCTTGCCACGGGCTTATCCATATAATCTTTAGCCCCGAGCTTTAAACCCCAGGTTTTATCGGACTGCTGATTCGAACCGCTAATGATAATGATAGGAATATGCGCAGTATCCGCCTGACGACTCAAATAACGTGTCGCCTGGAAACCATTTATTTCCGGCATTACGATATCCATTAAAATTAGATCCGGCTTAACATGACGCGCCATTAAAATAGCCTGCTTGCCATTTTCGGCAGTATGGGTTTTAACCCCTTCAGCCTGTAACATTTTTTCCAGCGCAAATAGCTGGGTGCGTGAGTCATCCGCAATTAATACCGATAAACCATCACGAAGCTTAACCTGTGATGTGAACGTGGACTGATTTTTTTGACCAAACCAACGATTAAGAAGCCTGCTTTTCATTTTAGTAACCATTTAATTTCCATTTAATAGCTCTCACCAAGTAAGAGCGCTACATCTCTCTAAATTCTAAATTTAGCGGGCCACATTATACATCAGGAAAGCCAATTGTGATAATCGGCCTATTATGCTCATCTTTATGCGCACACAACCGCAAACTAACCGGCTCCGGCTGACGTTGCCCATGCAGTGCACCATTGATAACACGGTAAACACGAAAATCGTATTCAAGGTCTTCAACCCTGCCGTGTAGCGCACTGGCAGCCATAAACAGAACATGCCTTAAGCGTTGTAAAACAGCTAGCTCATCATATGGACGCCCTTCATCGGCCATCAATTCAACACAATCACCCCACACCTGAGTCGTCATATAGACAGGACGTCTAAAATTAAATAGACGAGCGGTACTCGTGACATCACGAAGATCTGCACTCTGGTCATAATTAAGCTGTATATTTTCGTCTGTAAACATGGCTACCACGTCGTCTACTCATTAAGGTGCTGAATTGTAATCTGAGGCAGATTTTGATCGCTAGTACTCGCAATGAGTTTTAGCATAGTCTGCTCGGGGCGGGTTGATGCGGCGTCATTTGGCACTCGGTGAATACTAAACTCACACTCCATGTCTCTAACACGCCCATGTAAGGCACTGGACGCCATAAACAGCACATGCCTAAGGCGTTGAAGCACGGCTAGCTCATCAACAAAATTCGTATTTATCGCATCTAGCTCGACACAATCCTTCCAAACTCGCTCAGTCATAAAAACCGAACGATCAATGCTAAAAAGTTTTGCTGTACTGCTCACATCCCTTTTATACAGAGGTTCTTCCTGATATTGCACATTAGATTGCATGAAAATTACCACCAAATACCTCGATCATGAGAACAAGTCTAGTGCCTGGCGAAATTGATCGCTGTTAATCGGGTCACAAAAAGAGCTTAATTTAATCATTTGTTATCTATTTAGAGTTTTTTTCCAGTTTAATCAAGCACTTTGCTAACTCATTTCAATTATTTCTGACTAACGGAAGAAATTCAACCCATATCACACTAAAAAAATATTCTGCCTAAGAATTAATCACTCGAAATTTCGATTTCTTCATCTATACCCTTGTCCTGCAAAATGGCATCTAACGTATCATTTAAATAACACTGTAGCTCATCATTTTCTAGCTGCTGATAATCAATACTTTCAAGCCAGCCGAAGAGAGATATTTTTAACTGCTGCTTACTGAGTATATGCTGCTCAATATCAAAGGCCAGTCGCTTGTACTCTTCAAGTGTCGGTGAAATCTTTAATGCCCTGAACAGCGATTGCAGCGGCTCCAGCCAGTTACAGCTCTGCTCAGCCATCCCTAAATCATGTGCGCTGATTTCCACCGCTAGCCGACTACTTTCATCTACCCACAACCGAAAGGAGCACCCCTGTAGCGAATGATACAATACCTCATCTGAAACCAGATACACGCTTAAGTTCAATAAATTTGCCTGATACTGCACATCGCTATAACGCCACAGGCCGGTTTGCAGAAACTCAAATAAGCGAATGTGATTCATGAACTGGGTTTTGTGCAGCTGGTCCAGAATTAATACGGTTTGCTCCGCTTCACTCAGCGCGCAGGCTTCTGTAAGCACCCGATCGAAAGCCTCTACCGGAGACTCTTCAACTATTTCTTCACCCTCGATTACACGCACAATCTGCGGCACAGGCTTATCTTTTCCAAACTCATAATAAATCACCTGCGGCGTATCCAGCGCATTGGCTAATGCATGCGCAAAAGCCGTACGTCGTCGACCACTATTGCCATCGACATGCAGGCAACGAATATGCGCTGTGGGATTATTTAAAAAACATTGCACCGCATGATCATAGCTATCACTTGAAGTGAATCCGTTATGGGACAAACGTAATTTAAGGGATGGCATATACAGGTTAACCGTTAACAATGGACGCTTAAGATTGCCGCACAAGTTAAACAGATTCAAGAAAAAGCGTTAGTAATAGCGTAATATTAAATTCACTACAATTTAATAAATGGATTAACCCATGCCGGATAGTCGCGATCTGGAACTCCTGATTCACGGACACACCCCCATCATCACCATTGAAACTCATGAAGAAATTCGCGCTTTAGATTTAATCACCCGGGCATCACTCAAAAAATACCTTCCGACATTTAAGTGGACAGTAACCGAAGGCCTGCAGCGCATTGATTTAAATCTGGATCCTCAACGACATGTTTCTGATCCACAGGATGTTCTCAAACACATAAAATCATCCTCACTACAGGGCATATATATTCTTCTCGACTTCGAACATTATTTAACCGACCCAATTAATGTGCGTTTAATTAAAGAAATTGCCATGTTGTTTGATAGCGACAAAGGCAAGCTTATTTTACTTAGCCACCAGCTCAATCTTCCTGAAAACTTGCGCTCCCTGTCATCCGCTTTTTCACTGAACTTACCCTCATCAGATGTGCTAGAACAACTGATTCGCAAAGAAGCCAATGCCTGGCAGGCATCTGAAAACCAGCGCGTACGCACCGATCGAAAAACGCTCGACAGACTCATTCAGAACCTTTCCGGGCTAACTCACCGGGATGCCAAACGACTGATTCGTAATGCCATTATCGATGATGGTGCCATCACCGAGTCAGATTTACCCGAGGTAATGCAGGCAAAATACCAACTACTGAACCGTGATGATATATTGTCATTTGAATTTGAAACCGCACAATTTTCAGATCTCGGCGGGATGACAAAGCTCAAACACTGGCTTCAGCAACGCCAGTCTATTTTTACCCGGCAAAGCGGAGCGTCGGCTCATATTGATATCCCTAAAGGTCTGTTATTACTTGGCGTACAGGGCTGCGGAAAAAGTCTGGCCGCAAAAACGGTCGCCGGTATCTGGGGCACACCTTTGTTACGTCTGGATTTTGGCCGCCTGTATGATAAGTATGTCGGTGAAACCGAAAAGAATCTACGCCAGGCATTACACACCGCCGAAGTTATGTCACCCTGCGTGCTGTGGATTGATGAACTGGAAAAAGGCATCGTTGCGGGCAATGACGACCAGGGAACCTCCAGTCGTTTACTCGGCACATTGCTTACCTGGATGGCGGAAAAAACCGCACGGGTTTTCATTGTTGCCACCGCCAATAACATTCAGGCGCTACCGCCGGAATTGATTCGCAAGGGACGTCTGGATGAAATCTTTTTTGTTGATTTGCCCGACGAAAAAAATCGGGCCGATATTTTTAAAATTCATTTTGAGAAACGTCAGATTAATTTTTCACAAATTAATCTGACGCAAATTGCAGCAGCCAGTGACGGATTTTCCGGCTCTGAAATTGAGCAGGCTGTAGTGTCGGCCCTTTATGCCTGCCATGGCGGCAGTAACATGAAAATTAATACCGTAATTATGCTGCAGGAAATAAAAAACACACGACCACTTTCCGTTGTCATGGCTGAAAAAATCAATCAACTACGTCAATGGGCCAGTGACAGAACGGTACCGGTTGACTAAAAGCCTCTTGAAACCGTAAATCGCCGGCGCAAGTCGCGCAGCACAACAAATAGCCATGGCCAGATAATTGCCCCGGTTAGTGCCGGTAAAAAATATAGACCAATATCTGGCGCCTGCCCGACCATACCGCTGACCCATAGCACCAGCAGCTGCTTAATCAACAGCAATAACAGCACCACCAGCGCCTGTTGAGCCAGCGAGAAAACCCGGATACGCTGATACTGTGTGTTTATCACAAAGACAATAATCACCAGCCCCACCGCATGCTGACCTAAAATCGCACCCTGACTCACATCCAGAAACAATCCCACCACCCATGCAACCGTCACGCCGATTTGCTCAGGCATTGCCAGCGCCCAGTATATCAATACCAATACCACCCATTCGGGACGAGCGTACTCCAACCAGTCCGGCAACGGCCACATTTGCAGCATTAACGCCACAACCAGGGTTGGAACAACAATACGAAAACAGTGCTGAGAGGCCATTATTTAACCGCCTCCTGACTCGCTTCATCGGCTGATGGCTGTTTGACCACATCCTTTATTGGCTGCTTGTGCCACACCAGAAGAACTTCACGACTTCTATCCAGATGCGCAATTGGCTCCGCCAACACCGTAGCAAAAGACTCACCCGCCGGACGCTCAATAGAAATGATACGACCCACCGGATAGTTTGGTGGAAAACGCCCACCCAGCCCGGAGGTGTTAATCACATCACCAATTTCTATGTCCGCATTATGGGGAATATAACGCAGCTCAAGTAACTGAGAGTTGCCGGTACCAAATGCGGTGCTGCGCAAACCACTACGACTGACCTGCACTGGTATCGCGTGACTCGGATCTGAAATGAGCAATGCCGTCGATGAAAATAATCCTAGATGCACCACCTGCCCCATTACACCCCAGGCATCAATAATCGGCTGTCCGATATAAACATCTTTATTCTGGCCTTTATTTAACACCACCTGCTGTTTATACGGATCTAAATCAATCGCCAGAATTTCCGCCACCAATACCATTTCACCCACTTTGGGCTGGGCACTGAGCATTTTTCGTAAACGATCGTTTTCTTTTTCCAGCACACTGAGTTTCTGCAAACTCACCTGCGCTCGCAATTGTTGCTCCTGCAATTTACGGTTTTCCTGCAGCAGGGTGTCATGGGAACTAAGTGATTCATCCCCCCACTCAACCAGCTGGGAAGGTAAATTGATGGTATAGCGCAATGGGTAGACCACATAGCTATCAATGACGCCACGCACCGTTTCCAGTGCATGCCAGCGATGATCTGCGACCATAATCACAATCGACAAAACCACCAGTATAATGGTGCGCAGGGTAACCGATGGGCCTTGTAGAAATAATGGCTGCATAAAACGTAAGTTGAGCCTAAAGTTGGAAGTAATGATTTAAGCGGGCTCTATATCGTTAATAGAATCCCGTCATTTATTTTTACGTATTTCATTCCGGCGAAAAGCTACGTCACTCTGAACAACCGAAATATGGCTTAATATTGTGGGCAAAGGTCTGAGCAATACCCAGACAGGTCGCAATTACTCAATCGCGAAAAAATCACCGCCGTGCTCGTCGATTAATTCTAAAACCCGTCCGCCGCCACGCGCTACACAGGTTAACGGCTCTTCTGCCATAATTACCGGCAGGCCGGTTTCTTCCATTAATAATCGATCCAGGTCACGCAGCAATGAACCACCACCGGTAAGCACAATACCGCGTTCCGCCACGTCCGCACCCAGCTCAGGCGGCGTTTGCTCCAACGCCGTTTTTACTGCGCTGACAATACCGTGCAGAGGCTCCTGCAGGGCTTCTAAAATTTCATTACTGTTTAGGGTAAAGCTACGGGGGATACCTTCTGACAGGTTGCGGCCCTTAACTTCAATTTCCAGCAAATCCTTACCCGGATAGGCCGAACCAATCTGATGTTTAATCCGCTCAGCAGTCGCCTCACCGATTAATGTACCGTAGTTACGGCGTACATAAGAAATAATACCTTCATCAAAAGTATCACCACCAATACGTACCGAAGCGGAATAAACAATGCCGTTTAATGAGATAACCGCCACCTCTGAGGTGCCACCACCAATGTCCAGTACCATTGAGCCACGCGGTTCATCCACCGGCATTCCCGCACCAATTGCGGCGGCCATCGGCTCTTCAATCAAATAAACTTTACGGGCTCCGGCTCCGGCGGCAGATTCTTTAATTGCACGGCGCTCAACCTGAGTCGCACCACAGGGCACACAAATCAGCACCCGCGGGCTAGGGCGCAGCAATGCACTTTCATGCACCTTACGGATGAAATGCTGTAACATTTTTTCAGTTACGTGGAAATCAGCAATCACCCCGTCGCGCATCGGACGAATGGCGGTAATATTTTGCGGCGTTCGACCCAGCATGCGTTTAGCTTCATGGCCATAGGCTTCAATCGCCTTTGCACCATTGCCATTTCGATCCTGGCGAATCGCAACCACTGAGGGTTCATCCAGCACTATGCCATCACCCCGTGCGTAAATCAGCGTATTGGCTGTACCAAGGTCAATTGAAAGATCATTTGAAAACATGCCGCGGAAGCGTTTTAGAAACATTCGTTTTTTAACTCATTAATTTTTGTATGATAATTTATGCTTAGAGCGGCGTTAAGATCCTTCGTCACGCATAACTTTAAGACTCTAATATGGAAATTAGCGGTACTCTAACAATGCACACCGTATAGGGCAAGCTTAGCGGTGGCTTAAACACGCATAATATGCTAATTTTGCGCGGTTTTTAACGCATTTAATGTTTTCTAATTGCAAACATCAAATCAAATAGTTATCGCCACTACTTTGTGGCGCAGTTTAGGCGGAGATAAATATGTCATTGGGACCCGATGATGTGAAAAGCATTGCGCATTTAGCGCGACTCGGAATTGAAGAAGATAACATCGAAGAATACGCCAGTAGCCTGTCGAGTATTTTAGGCCTGGTGGAACAGATGAATGCGGTGGACACCTCTGACGTGAAGCCCATGGCGCATCCCATGGATGTGTCACAACGTCTGCGAGCAGATGAAGTACTGGAACAGAACCAGCGCGAAGTATTTCAGAAAACTGCACCAAAAACCAAAGATGGATTGTATCTGGTGCCCCAGGTAATTGAATAGGGTAATTGAATAGGGTGATTGAATAGAGCTATCTAAAGCCAG